>CBFGQV010000319.1:0-3821 GCA_965651045.1 uncultured bacterium | reverse complement strand
AGTTAGCATCGGGTCCTGCCTCTTGGTCGTGGCGACGGCGGCGTTCCGCCCGAGCGATTCCGCACTTTGTGCCTACAGCTGCGGGCTCGAAGAGTGCCCCAGCGATATGCAGCAGCAGTGCGAGATGTATTGCGGCACTAGCCTGTGGGTCTGTGGTAATGTTGAGTGGTGCGGAGGCGAACTCGGATACCACTGTGGCCCTCTTTAGGCAAGATGGGAGCCACTCATACGACGATATCGACGCTGCCTTGGCCGCGGGAGGTACCGGGACGCCCACGGTGGTAGTCAACGGCATCCTCCTCCCGAGACCCCCGTCGCTCAAGGATCTCGAGTCCCTTCTCGCCGCCGCCCAGGAACGATGACTGCGTGCCTCCAGCGTCGGACGACCACGCTCGGTACCGTCGCCCTCATGTTCCTGGTTTCGGATGTATCGGGCCAGACCTTGAGCACGACCATAGGCAGTCTCGATGGTCCGGGAGAGTATACCTTCGGGGCGATCGCAGACGTCGAGGCGAGTCCTGCAGGCCTCTTTGTGCTCGATTCTCAAAGGTTGGGCATCCATTGGTACGGCTGGGACGGTCATTTTCGCGGTGCGATCGGCCGGGGTGGCCAAGGCCCAGGTGAGTTTCGGCGGCCGAGTGACATGGCTCTAGATGGCACCGGTAGGTTCCATGTCCTGGATCCGGGGAATCTGCGCGTCTCTGTTTTCACTTTGGGCGATGATGGCGTCCATCACGTCACGGATCAGCGGGCGCCACCCGGCTCGGTAAGGATCTGCGCAGCGGGAGAGCGTCGCTTCGTTCTCACGACGTCGGCGACCCACCTGTTCATCGAGATCGACGAGAACGGTGAGCCGGTTGGGAGTATCGGTGCACCGCCGGAGCCGGACCGCGATCTGGCTGCGGAGTTTCGCGGTGCGCCCTACGGGTACCTGTTGAGTCCCGGACCCGTCGCTTGCGACGAGCCAAGCGAGAGACTGCTGTACGCCAGCCTCTGGACCGGCCACGTGCGACTTTACGACATGGACGGACGTCTCCAGTGGCAGATGGACCTACCCGGATTTCGGCGAGTCATGATGGAGTATAGTGCCGGCGCTGGAACGTGCTGCCTGATGGGCATCGATCCCGAGGTCGGACGTTACGACCAGATCATCGCCGCGCTCCTGAGCGACGACGAGGTGCTGTTGTCGATTCGCGTCATCTCGGACGGGCCCCCGACGCACCAGAGTTGCAGGTTGAACGCGAGGACGGGAGAAGTGTTGGCGTGCTCCCCCTCGCCAGACGTCATGGCAGGCCTCGTCGGCCCAGGACGAGAGATTCGTTATACCAACCACCCCTACCCGTACATCACGATAGTGAGCCGCGTGCGATAGACCAGGCCGGAGCGGGGTGTGGGAAATGCGACGCGAAAATGCTGGCGTTTCAGCAGGGTCCGTCGTCATCTTGGCGCGGCCAGGCCCCGCCGCCGCCTCGACTTTCCGGCCGGACGACGCGGGCGCCGCCACGTGTGAGGCCCGCGCCGCCATGGACCACCCCGACCCTCCAGCCCGAAGCGGCGACGGCTCACCGGGCCGGACCCACCCCGAGCGCATCGGGCCCTACCGCATCGTCGACGTGCTCGGCGAGGGCGGCATGGGTGTGGTCTACCTCGCCGAGCAGTCCGAGCCGGTCCGGCGGAGCGTCGCGCTCAAGATTCTCAAGGCGGGCATGGACACCGAGCAGGTGGTCCGCCGGTTCGACACCGAGCGCCAGGCGCTCGCGGTCATGGACCACCCGGGCATCGCCAAGGTGTTCGACGGCGGCGCGACCGAGCAGGGGCGACCCTACTTCGTCATGGAGCTCGTCGAGGGAATCCCCCTGACGCGGTACTGCGACGAGCAGGAACTCGGGGTAGCGGAACGCGTCGAGCTCATGGTGCAGGTGTGCCGGGCCGTCCAGCACGCGCACCAGAAGGGCGTGATCCACCGCGACCTGAAGCCCTCGAACGTGCTGGTCACCCAGGCCGACGGGCGACCGCTGGTGAAGATCATCGACTTCGGCATCGCGCGCGCGGTGGCCGACGACGCCGAGGGGCTGACCCGGGTGACCGAGCTCGACCAGGCGCTCGGCACCCCCGCCTACATGAGCCCCGAGCAGATCGAGGGCGGGCGCGACATCGACACCCGGGCCGACGTCTACGCGCTCGGCGTGCTGCTCTACGAACTGCTGGCCGGGGCCCGCCCCTTCGACGTCGGCGCGCAGCAGGGGTGGGCCATGTTCGCGCAGGTGCTCGCCCAGGAGGCGCCCACCCCGAGCACGCGCTTCTGGAGCCTCGAGACCCGAGACGACGTGGCCCGGCGGCGCGGCACCGACCCGGCGGCGCTCCGTCGCGACCTCAAGGGCGACCTCGACTGGATCGCCCTTCGCGCCATGGACAAGGACCGCGAGCGCCGCTACGAGACCGCCAACGGGCTCGGGCTCGACCTCGAGCGATTCCTCGCGCACGAGCCGGTGCTCGCCCGCCCGCCGACGGTGCGGTACCGCGCGCGCAAGTTCGTGCGCCGCCACCGCATCGGTGTCGCCTTCACCGCGACGCTCGTCGCGCTGCTCGCCGGATCGGCCGTCGCCCAGACGATCCAGGCCGAGCGCACGCGCCGGGCCCGCGATCTCGCCGACGCCCGCCGCCAGCAGGCCGAGGGGCTGATCGACTTCATGCTGGGCGACCTGCGGGGCAAGCTGGCTCCGCTGGGGCGGCTCGACGTGCTCGACGACGTGGGCCAGCAGGCGCTCGCCTACTTCGCGGCCCTGCCCGAAGAGGAATTCACCGACGACGAGCTGCTCGCGCGGTCCCGCGCCCTCTACCAGATCGGCGAGGTCGAGATCAGCGCCGGCCGCGCGCAGGAGGCCGAGGCCGCGTGGCGCGAGTCGCTCCGCCTCGCGCGCGAGCTGAGCGAGCGTGCGCCCGACGATCCCGAGCGGCTGTTCGAGTTGAGCCAGAGCCACTTCTGGGTCGGCTACGCGGCGTGGCAGACGCGCGATCTGGAGGCGGCCGAGGTCGAGTTCCAGGCCTACCTCAGGGTCGCCGAGCGGCTCGTCGCCCTCGAGCCCGAGAACGACGACTACCGCATGGAGCTCGGCTACGCGCACAGCAATCTCGGCTCGCTGCACGAAGCGCGGGGGGATCTCGAGGCCGCCGCCGAAGCGTTCCGGCTGACGCTGGGCGTGAAGCAGGACCTCGTCGAACGGCGCCCCGACGACGTGAACTGGCTGGGCGAGCTCGCCGAGACCCACAACACCCTCGCCGTCGTCTACCGGCGGGCCGGCGAGTTCGACCGCGCGCTCGCCGAGCACCGGCGCGAGCTCGAGATCAAGGAGCGGATTCTCGAGCGGGAGCCCACGCACGCGTACTGGCGCTTCCGCCGCGCCGTCGGTCTCAACTTCACCGCGCTCGTGCATCTGCAGACGGGTGACCTGGTGGGCGCCGAGGCGCTGCTCGCTCCGTCGCTCGCGACGCTCGACAGCCTGGTCGCGCACGATCCCGAGAATGCGGTCTGGCGGCGCGAGGTGGCGAACCTGCGGCGCCGGCAGGGCTACGTGCTGGCCCACCTCGGGCGTGGCGCGGAAGCCGACCAAGCCTTCGCGCGCTCGAGGGTCGAGATGGACGGCGTGATCGCCGGCGACTCGACCGCCTTCGATTGGCGGCGGGTGCTGGCCGGCGCGCACGTCGACGTGGCGCTCGCCCGGCTGGCGCTGGGCGACCTACCGGCGGCCGAGCGCGAGGCCCGCGGCGCGCTCGACCTGGTCGGTGCGATCGCCGACCCGGGCCGCGACGCGCGGGTCGAG
>CBFGQV010000318.1:0-3847 GCA_965651045.1 uncultured bacterium | reverse complement strand
CGCCCACCGACGGCAAGTTCGGGGGCGAGCAGGTCTCGGGGGTGCGCTTCGTCGCCACCGACGCCGAGGTCTACGACCCGACCGTGGCGGCTGTCGCGGCGCTGGTCGAGGCCCGGCGGCTCGCGGGTGACGATTGGCGGTGGAACGTCGCCCATTTCGACCGACTGGCGGGCACCGACAGGCTGCGATTGGGCATCGACGAGGGTCGGACCGTCGAGGAGCTTACCGCAGACTGGCCGGCTCAGGCCGCCGCGTTTCGCACCCGGGCTGCGCCGTATCTGATCTACGCGCGATAGGCCGGGCGGGTCGGGGCGGACCTCAGCGAAACACGAACCGCGCACCGGGCCGGGGCAGGCTCCAGCGCGAGTCGTCGCCGTCGAGCGCCCGCCGCAGCCGCAGCCGGAAGTCCGTGAGCAGCGTGAACGGCACCGGTTCGGCGTCGACCGTCGTGGGCTCGAAGAAGTTTTCCCAGTGGCCGAGCAGCACATGCCGAGGCCGCGTGTTCTCGATCACCGCCTCGGGCTGCCAGTCGGCCTCGGCGTAGGTGGCCGGCACGACGAGCGCCACATCGACCCGATCGAGGTCGCGCGGCATGAGCCCGTAGGGTTCGCGGGCGACGGCGTCCTGGTAGTAGATGCGCAGGCGCACCTCGTCGCCGGGGCCGAGCACGTCGATCAGCCAGGCGAGCGTCTCGCCCTCGAGCCATTCCGACGCCGACCGGGGCTTGAAGGGCATCGGCGCGTCGCGTGTGCCCTGGTAGAGCGTCACGCCCTGGAAGTGGGGGGCGTGGTCCGATTCGAGCGGAAGGACGCGAAGATCGGGTGCCACGCGAATCCATCGGCCACCGCCTTCGACGTTGGCCGCGCTCGACGAGACGTCGACGACCCGCGAGGTGTCCAGCCCGTCGGCCGCGAAGGGGGCCAGCGTGTGCTTGACCGTCGTGTTGCCCAGGATCGTCGCGCGCGGAGCAAGGCGACGGGCGACGTAGGGCACGTCCATCAGGTGGTCGTAGTGCGCGTGCCCGACGAGGATCGCGGCGACGCCTCCCAGCGGCGGCAGGTCGAGATCCGCGAGCCCCCGCTCGATCGCCGCCGAGTCCGAGTGGATCTCGGCCAGGCCGGTTTCGATGAGGCCGGGGTTGGTGAAGAGCGGCGCGGTGAGGAGCTGCGAGCGACCGGTCTCGATGAGCCACCCGCCGACGCCCAGATAGGTCAGGGTGACGGGCGCCCCGGACCGGAGCACCCCCGTGACCTCGCGCCGACCGTCGACGAAGTCCGAGTCACGAATCGCGGGCAGGCAGCCGCCCGGCAGCAGTCCGACCACGACGGCGGCGAGCAGGCGGCCTCTCACGGCCCGCTCCGCCCGTCAGCCGCCGGCCGCCCAGCGGTCGGTCCGGCCTCGGAATGCCTCGTGAATCTGCCGGGTGAGCGGTCCGACCCGCCCGTCGCCTACCGGCCGACCGTCGATGGCCACGGTGGGTCGCACCTCGGTCGTGGTGCCGGTGAAGAACGCCTCGCGCGCCGTGGCGAGCTCCTCGACCTGGATCGGGCGCTCGACCACGGACACGCCGAGCTCCCGTGCGAGCTCGATGATGTAGCCCCGGGTGATGCCGTGCAGGATCACGTTGCTCGCAGGGTGGGTTACCAGCGCGTCGCCGAGAACGGCGAAGAAATTGTTGTGCGCGCCCTCGAGCGCCACGCCGTCGCGCACGAAGAGCGCATCTGCGACGCCCGCCTCGACCGCCGTCTGCTGCGCGAGCACGTTCGGCAGCAGGTTGATGGTCTTGATGTCGACCCGCGCCCAGCGCCGGTCCGGCACCGTCACGGCCTCGAAGCCCTCGGCCCAGCGCTCCGGCGTGGGCCGGCGGTACTCGTTGGCGAAGGCGTACACGGTCGGCGACACCGGGTCGGCCGGAAACGCGTGCGTGCGCGGCGCCACACCTCGGGTGAGCTGCAGATAGACGTAGCTCACCTCGGCATCGCGAAGTCCGTTCCGCTCGAGAAGCTCACCGTGCAGCGCTTCGAGCCCGCTCAGATCGGCCGCGATGCGGAGCGCCTTCAACCCCTGTTCGAGCCGCGCCCGATGCCGCTCGAAGAGGAAGAAGCGGCCGCGGTAGGCGGGCGTGACCTCGTAGACGCCGTCGCCGAAGAGGAACCCGCGGTCCTGCACCGGCACGACGGCCTCGGACGCGTCGAGATAGCGCCCGTTCAGATGAACGATCGACATGTGGAAAGCGTCCGCGTGGGTCGGGTCAGGCCTCGGCGTTCTTCTCGAGGCTCCGGAACTGCTCGAGCAGCTCCGCTTCGGCGATCTGCTCGTCGCCGGACGACGCCTGCTGGTCGCCGTCCTCGACCGCCTCGACCTCGGCATCGACCGTGCCCCCCGCCTCATCCTCCTCGCCCGCGCCGAGCTGTTTCGGCTTCTCCGACGGGCCCGCGATGAGCCCCATCTGCTGCTTGAGCGCCAGCAGACGGTTCTCGACATCGGGGTCGGAGCCGCCCGACTCGAGCTTGAGGAACTCGGTCTCGAGCGTGTCGCCCTGAAGGGCCTCGTTGACTTCAGCCGCGGCCAGGTTCCGCCGCTCCGACTCTTCGATCTTGTCGGCCATGCGGTTGAATGCCTCGAAGGCCGAAGTGTCGGAGAGTCCCGACATGGTCTCGTGAATGCGACGCTGTGCCTGCGCGCGCTTCTGCTTGGCGATCAGCAGGTTCCGCTTGCGCTTGGCCTCTTCGATCTTCTCGTTGAGCTGCCGGAGCGAGCCCTTGAGCTTCTCGGTTTCGGCAGCCTGCGCGCGCCAGGTCTGGTCGAGCGCCTGGGCACGCCCCGCGTGCTCCTGCTGCCGGACCAGCGCCTGCTTGGCGAGATCGTCACGGCCTTCCTTGATCGCGAGCATCGCGCGGTGCTCCCAATCGCGGGCCTGTTTGACCTCGTCATCGAGCTGGCTGCGGAGCTTGCGCTCGTCGGCGATCGCAGCGGCGACCTCTCGCTTGGCCTTCGCGAGCTGATCGCGCATGTCGAGAATGATCTGGTTCAGCATCTTCTCGGGGTTCTCGGCCCGGCTGATCAGATCGTTGATGTTCGACTTGAGAACGGTCGAAAGCTTCTGAAAGATGCCCATGGGTCAGCCCTCCGACGACGCACCGGCCAGCGACCGGATGCGTTCCATGTGTCCGGACGCCGCAAGCTGAATGCTCTCGACCGAGGCCTGGATCTCCTGGAAGTCCAGCGTCTCGAGTTCGAGCGTGTCGCTCAGGATCAGCTCGCCGTCCTCGAGTCCGTACGACCCGTGCACGACGTCGGTCGCATTGAGTTCGAGCAGCGTCCGGTATAGCTCCATCGATCCCTCGCCCCTCGGCAGGTCCATGACCTTCATGCGTAGCAGCAGGAGCGGGGGCGCGTAATTGATGACCAGCGGGAGCCCGCCATTGCGGGTCCGGACCAGGAACATACCCTCTTCGAGTTCCTCGTACTCGGCATCGAGCCGGATCAGGAAGCTCTCGAGATCGTCACGGGTGACCATGAACCGACTCCGTTGACAGAAGTGAACAGCCGCGGCGGGCTGGGCGGCCCCTCGCCGGCCCACCAAGGTAATATGGGTTCCCGTCCCGACGCGACCGGGGGGGAGTGGGTTTCACGGGCATACGCGGTGCGCGGGGTTCGTCTTCACGCCCCGCGACCTGCGAGCAGTGGCGCCAGGTAGCGGCCGGTGTGCGATGCGTCGGCCATGGCGACCTGCTCGGGCGTGCCCTCGGCGACCACGAGTCCACCCGCCGCGCCCCCCTCGGGGCCCAGGTCGATGATCCAATCGGCGGTCTTCACGACCTGCAGGTTGTGCTCGATCACGACG
>CBFGQV010000317.1:0-3858 GCA_965651045.1 uncultured bacterium | reverse complement strand
ACCACGTGCCCGTACGGAATCGTCAGGAGGTGGTCGTAGACCTGGCGCTGGAAGTCCGTGATCGCGCCCAGGTCGAGCGGCAGATCGAAGATGCGAATGCGGCCCTGCAGATAGGCCTGGAGCGCGTCGAGGGCGCGCAGAAGGTGCAGCGGGGGCGTGCCCGCCGCGAGCGTTTCGCCCGGCGCGACGAGGTCGGGGCCGGACCGGAACCCGATCCGGCGAATGCCCTCACCGGTCGCCCACAGTTTGAGCGTGCCGACGGCGGTGCCGGGCAGGTGGGCCGAGTAGACCGGAGTGCCGCTCAGCGCTGCCCCCCTGCGCCCGATGCCGTCTGCTTCAGCGCCTCCTGCAGCGCGTCGAACCCGAGCAGCGCACAACGCACCCGAACCGGAAACTTCGCGACGCCGGCGAGCGCCCGCAGGTCGCCGAGCGAGCGGTCGCGCGCGAACTCCTCGTCGCCGTGCATGAGGCGCGTGAACCGGCGCGCGACATCGAGCGCCTCGTCGGCGGTCGCGCCCTTGACGAGCTGCGTCATCATGGAGATCGAGGCCTGGCTGATCGAGCAGCCCTGGCCGGTGAAGGCCACGTCGCTCACCCGTCCGCCTTCGGTGCGAAGTTGCAGCCGCACTTCGTCGCCGCACGACGGATTCAGCATGTGCACCTCGGCCGAGGCGTCGTCGAGCTCGCCCTTGTTCCGGGGATTCCGGTAGTGCTCGAGTATGAGCTGCTGATACAGCGAGTTGAGCTGCGGGGCTTCCATGGCTCTCCTGCGGGTGTTCCGGCAATGTAGGGGCGTGGGCGCGCCCACGCACCAGCTCAGCCGAAGATCCCCTGGACCGTTCGGAGCCCTTCGACGAGCCGGTCGACGTCGTCGGTCGTGTTGTAGAGGTAGAACGAAGCGCGCGCGGTCGCGGCCACGCCGTAGTGCTTCATGACGAGCTGCGCGCAGTGGTGCCCGGCACGAATGGCGACACCCTCGCTGTCCAGAATCGTCGAGATGTCGTGCGGGTGCGCGTCGCCCAGGAGGAACGACACCACGCCCGAGCGCCGCTCGATGTCGGGGGGGCCGAAGAGGCGAATGCCGGGCAGCGCTTCGAGCCGCTCGACCGCGTACGCGACCAGGGCGCGTTCGTGCCGGAGCACCTCGGCGCGGTCGAACTGCGCGAGCCAGTCGATCGCGGCGCCCATGCCCACCGCGCCCGCGATGTTGGGCGTGCCGGCCTCGAACCGATGAGGCGGTTTCGCCCAGGTGCTCGTCTCGCGATCGACCACCGAGATCATCTCGCCGCCGCCCTGCCACGGCTCCATGACCTCGAGCAGATCGTGGCGGGCCCAGAGCGCACCGATGCCCGTCGGTCCGCACATCTTGTGGCCGCTGAAGGCGTAGGCGTCGCACCCGAGGGCCTGCACGTCGACGGGCAGGTGCGGCACAGCCTGGGCCCCGTCGAGCACGACGATGGCCTCGGGCGCCGCCTCGCGCACGCGGGCGATCACCGTCTCGACCGGGTTCACGGTACCCAGCGCGTTCGAGACGTGGTTCAGCGCCACGACCCGCGTACGCTCGCCGATCAGCGCGTCGAGGTCGTCCAGCAGCCATTCGCCGTGCTCGTCGATCTCGATGAACCGAAGGCGCGCGCCCGTCTCCCGGGCGAGCAACTGCCAGGGCACGAGATTGGAGTGGTGCTCGAGCGTCGAAAGCACGATCTCGTCGTCCATCTGGACGTTCCAGAGCCCCCAGCCGAGCGCCATGAGGTTGATCGCTTCGGTCGTGCCGCGGGTCCAGACCAACTCCGAGGCGTGGGCGGCCCCGATCCATTCGGCGGTGCGCGCCCGCGCGCCTTCGTACGCCTCGGTGGCGCGACGGCTCAGCTCGTGAATGCCGCGGTGGACGTTCGCGTTGTCGTGCTCGTAATACGCCCTGAGGGCGTCGAGCACGGCGCGGGGCTTCTGCGTCGTGGCCGCGTTGTCCAGGTAGACGAGCGGCTTGCCGTTGACGTCCTGCGCGAGGGCCGGGAACTCGGTCCGGAGCGCGGCGGCGTCGATGGACATGTCAGCGGACCTCCACGAACACGCCGCCGTCGCGCACCTCGACCGGGAAGGCCTTCACCGGCCTCAGCGCGGGAAGCCCCGTCGCGCGCCCGCTGCACGCGTCGAACGTCGCGCCGTGATGAATGCAGGTGAGCGTGGAGCCGTTCAGCTCGCCGTCGCTCAGCGGAAAATCCTGATGCGAGCACCGGTCTTCGAGGGCGTAGAGGTCGCCGTCGACGTTGGCGAGCACGATGGCCCTCGCGCCGGCCCGGACGCCGAGCAGCGCGCCGGGTGGGCAGTCGCCGGACGAAGCCACCCGCACCCATTCGCTCATGAAGCGCCGAGCTTCGCTTCGATCGCCCGCGTCACCTTCTCGGACACGCCGCCGAGCGGAAGCCGCTGCAGCACCTCGCCCAGGAACCCGAGCACGACCAGGCGTTCGGCCCGCTCGCGGCTGAGGCCGCGGCTCATCAGGTAGAAGAGCGCCTCCTCGTCCAGCTGCCCGACCGTCGCGCCGTGCGAGCACTTCACGTCGTCGGCCTCGATCTCGAGGTTCGGCAGCGAGTCCGCCCGCGCCTCTTCGGAGAGAATGAGGTTGCGGTTGGTCTGGTAGGCGTCGGTCTGCTGGGCGCCCTTGTGCACGCGAATGATGCCCCGGAAGACGGCCCGGCTCGCACCGTCCAGCGCACCCTTGTAGAGCAGGTCGCTGAAGGTGTTCGGGGCCTCGTGATCCTGGCTCGTGTTGTGGTCGAAATGCTGGTCGGCGTCTCCGAAGTAGAGCCCCAGCATGTCGCTGTTGGCGCCGGTGCCGAGCAGTCGCGCGTTGAGGTCGACGCGGCTCACGCTCGCGCCCAGATTGACGTTGAGCGTGTCGAGCGTCGAGTCGCGGTAGGCGAGCGTGCGCTGTTCGGACTGGTAGAACGCGCCGCGGCCGAGGCGTTGCACGGCGACGTATTGAACCTGGGCCCCGTCACGCGTGATGACCTCGACCGCCGACGACGACAGCGTGAGCCGGTCGAAGTCGTCCGAGACGATCTCGTCGACGTACGAGACCTGGCTCGTGGTCTCCGCGACGATCAGCGTGCGTGTGAAGAACGCCGCGCCCGCCTCGGAGATCCATCGCGTCACCCGCACCGGGTTGTCGAGCCGCACGCCCCGGGGCACGTACAGGAAAATGCCGTCGCTCCAGAGCGCCGCGTTGAGCGCCGCGAACTTGCTGGACTCGGGCGGCACGGCTTCGGTCGCCAGGTACTGCTCGACCAACTCCGGACGCTCGGCGACCGCCTGGCGGAGCGACATGAGCACGACGCCCTTCGAGGCCAGATCGTCGCGAATGTCGGTGTGCACCACCGCGCCGTCGATGAGCACCAGGTGCCCCGAGGCCTCACGGTCCTGCTCCATCGTCTCGCGCAGCTTCGCCGGGTACGCCGCCGGATCGTCCGGGCGCGCCTGCGTCGAGCCGAGCCCGAGCGCGTCGAGGTCGAGCTTCCGCGAGAGGTCGGTGTAGCGCCATTCCTCGAGACGCGTCGTCGGCATGGGCGTGCGCTCGTACACGTCCCAGGCGTGACGCCGCCGCTCGCGGAGCCACTCGGGCTCGTTCCGGCCGCGACCCTCGACAGCCTCGCGGTTCAATGCGTCCGTCACTCCCTCACCCAGTCCGGTTCCCGTCAGATTCGCCATGTCGTCCGTCGTCTATCCGTTCGTCTGAATGCGTTCTGCGTCGTTCGCTTCGTGCTTCAACGTTGGGGGGGGATCGCCGGTCAGCCGACCGAACCCTCCATCTCGAGCTCGATCAGGCGGTTCAGCTCGACCGCGTACTCGAGCGGCAGC
>CBFGQV010000316.1:0-3863 GCA_965651045.1 uncultured bacterium | reverse complement strand
ACCATGCCGTAGCGGACCGTCATGCCGCTCGGGGCTCTCGGCTCTTCAGGTGCAGCCCGGCGAAGATGAGCACGAGCACCCCGCAGAGGGGCGCCACGTATCGGAACGACATGCGCCCCCCGAAGTTGTCGGCCGGCCCGAGAATCGCCTGCGCGCCCGTCACGAGTTCGGGCGGGCCGCCCGAAGACGCCACCGCGCGCAGCGCGTTCGCGGTCGCAGGAGACGGAAGTCGGCCCTCGGCGCGGTAGGCGTCGACCACCTGGCGGGCCGCCGCGGCGGCTGCTTCGGCGTCTTGAGCGAGGGGCACCCCCGGGGTCGCCGGGTCACCGGCCCGGGGCGCAAGCGCGAGCTCGGCGGCCGCTTCGTCGAGGAACGCCACCGTCTCGGCCGCCGGCAGGCGCTCGTTCGCGTAGTCGTCGGCGACCCTGCCCATCAGCGGCGAGGTCACGAGCCCCACGGTCGCCATGCCGACGGCGCCCATCAGCCCGAGCCCGAGCGCGCCGCTCCGGGGCACGCGCTCGGCCACCTGACCCAGCATCGTCGGCCAGAAGTAGCAGACCCCCACGGCGAACACCGTCGCCGCCGCGAACGTCATCACGGGCTCGGTAAAGTAGCTCAAAGCAAGCAGCCCGAGTCCCGAGATCACCGCCGACGCCAGAAGTACGCCCGTCGGCGAGAGCTGCTCGACCACCGGGCCCGCCCGGTAGCGCAGCACCGCCATGAGCCCGTTGATCCACACCAGGACGAGAATGCCCGCCATGCCCCCGGCCTCCAGCACGGCCGGCACCCAGCGGTTGGGGCCGAGCTCGACCGACGCCGTCATGGCCATGGCGACCAAGAGCACCCACATGAGCGGTGTGCCGAACGCCGCCTTGAAGCTCTCGCCGAGGCTCACCCCCTCCTGCACGTTCTCGGTCGCGGGGAACGGCTGGGTGAGCAGGAGCCACCCGTAGACCAGCGTGGGCACGATGATCAGCCCAAGCTTGAGCTGCCACGCGCCCAGCCCGACCCAGTCCAGGCCGAAGGCCGCCAGCCCGCCGAGCACGACGCCGCCCGGGAACCAGACGTGGAACTGGTTCAGCTTCACCGTGCGGTCGTCGGGGTAGAGCGTCGCCACGAGGGGATTGCAGGCGGCCTCGACCAGCCCGTTCGCCATCGCGATCACGAGCGCTCCGCCGAAGAGGCCCCAGAAGCCGCCGGCGACGATCATGATCGCCGTTCCCGCGAGGTGCCCGAGGAACGACAGCCGGAGCAGAACGCGCATGCCCAGCGTGTCGCAGAGCGGCGCGAAGACGAGCTGCGACACCGCGAATCCCCAGAGCGCGGCGCCACCGATCCAGCCGACCTCTTCGTTGGTGAGCACGAAATCGCGCTTCAGCGCCAGCATGATCGCGCCCACGGTGGCGAAGGCGACCGAGGTGGCGATGAGCGCGACGCAGCTTCCCACGAAGAGCCGGTGCGCGTTCACGTCGGGGGTGCCGCGGGCGGCGGGGGCGTCGGTCATGGGGCGTCCATTCCGAGGTGGCGGTAGGCTTCGGGGGGTGGCGCCGGCCAGTCCCCCTGCACGGGCACGTTGCCCACGTATCCGATGTCGGCCATGCCCTCGTCCGTCGTGTAGAAGGCGCCGGCCGTGAGGTCACGGACCTTGGCGAAGAACCGCGCCGCCTGGCGGTGTTCGGGCGCGGCCGTGGCCAGGTTGCTGATGTCGGTGCAGATCGCGTGCTGCTCGTCGGCCGACAGCTCGCGGAAGCGGCGGTCGCCGTCGAATCGGCGGCCGCTCTCGGCGTCGAGCCAGACGAGGCCGCCGCGCACGAGCACCTGATCGGCCCGGTAGCCGTCGTAGGGCGCGCTCACCCACTCGTCGATGTACTCGTGCGCGCCCACCGAGCTGGCCGACGGCGAGCGATCGTCGGCGGGTATGATCAGATCGCACAGCACGGCGAGGGTCGCGAGCTCGTCGTCGGTGAGCGTGCCCTGCCAGCGCACCTCGGGGTCGAGCAGGTCCGGGTCCCAGGCGTCGCCGCGGGCGAGCGGGTTGCCCGCGCCGGTGTCGCCCGGGCGCGGCCCCGCCGCATCCGCACCGGCGTCCGGGGCATCGCCGGCCGCCCCGCCCTCGCCCGCCGGATCGCACGAGCCGAGCGCCGGAAGTGCGGCGGCCGCGGCCATCCACTTGAGCGCGGTGCGGCGATCCGGCCCCACCACGGGCAGCTCGCGCACGGCCTTCCCTTCGCCCCGTTTCTCGACCGAATCGCTCATCAGAGGGCCCCCTGCCTGAACTGGTCGACGAGATAGTCCGACGCGCGCCAGGCGATCGCCATGATCGAGAGCGTCGGGTTCTTGTCGGCGTTGGACACGAAGCAGCCGCCGTCGGTGACGAAGAGATTGTCGACCTCCCACGACTGACAGTACTGGTTGAGCACGGAGCGGCTCGGGTGCTCGCCCATCATCACCCCGCCCACTTCGTGAATGATCTGGCCGGGCGCGGCGATCGCACGGGCGCCGTCTTCCTGGACGGTGCCGGTCACGGTGCCGCCCATGGCCTCGATGATCTGTGCGAAGGTGCGCTGCATGTGCCGCGCCTGGTTGAGCTCGTGCTCGGACCAGCGCCAGTGGAAGCGCAGCACGGGAATCCCCCATTGATCGACCGTGTCGGGATCGATCTCGCAGTAGCAGTCGTCGTTCGGAATCATCTCGCCGCGACCGTCGAACCAGAGAAACGAGCCGTAGTAGCGCCGGGCGTCTTCCTTGAACTGCAGACCGTACGAGCCTCCGGTGAAGCGCTCGAGGCCGCCGAAGATGCCGCCGCCCGGCATGCCGCGACCGCCGCCGAACTCGATGTGGTATCCGCGGGCGAAGTCGAGCCTGCCCGCGGCCTGCTCGCCGTAAAGCCACCAGGGCATGTAGAGGTGCATGCCCGACGAGCCGTCCTGGTTGTGCGGCGGCATGTTCTCGAGCGCGGGAATCTGGCCCCCGAGGCCCGCGCCCACGGTGTCCATGATGTACTTGCCGACGAGTCCACTGCCATTGGCGAGGCCGTCCGGGAACAGGCTGCTCTTCGAGTTGAGCAGAATACGCGCCGACTCCAGAGCGCTGGCCGCGAGAATCACCACGCGCGCCGACGCGTGCTCGTCGAGGCGGGTATTCTTGTCGATGTAGTGTACGCCGGTCGCGCGACCCTGGGCGTCGACCGTCACCTCGCGCACCATCGCGTCGGTCACGATGTCCAGGTTGCCGGTCGCGAGCGCGGGCGGCAGCAGCACTGTGGGCGACTGGAAGTTCGCCTTGATCGAGCAGCCGCGGCCGCAGGGCGTCGCCCAGTAGCAGCGTTGACGGCTCCGCATCGACTCTGCGAGCACGCGTTGCGCGAGCGGATTGTTCGGGTGCAGCTCGGCGGGCCAGCGCTCGTGGTCCTGACGGTCCGACAGAATCGCGAGGTGCGCCGGAATCACCGGAATGCCCAGGTCGCGGCACACCTGCTGCGTATACAGTTCGTGAATGCGCGGCGCGGGCGGCGGAAGCAGAACTCCGGGCGACGAGTTCGGCGTGTTCTCGAGCCCCTCGTTCGAACCGTACACGCCGATCAGCGCCTCGGTGCGATCGTAGTAGGGCGCGAGGTCGTCGTAGGTCATGGGCCAATCGAAGCCCAACCCGTCACGCGAATACGGCTTGAAGTCGTACTCACCCATGCGGAGCGAGATGCGGCCCCAGTGGTTCGTGCGTCCTCCGAGCATACGCGCGCGCCACCAGAGGAAATTCGCCCCGTCGGCGCTCGTGTAGGGCTCGCCCGGCACCTGCCAGCCCCCGTCGACGGTCGCGTCATAGAAGCCGAAGGGCTTCTCGGGCGTCCATCCGCCCCGGAGCGG
>CBFGQV010000315.1:0-3865 GCA_965651045.1 uncultured bacterium | reverse complement strand
CGGGCTCACGAGCAGCGCGATGAACCCCGCCGCGGCGATCAGCATGGCGACCGTGCGGAAGAGGTCGGCCGCGGGTAGCGCCTCGAGTTGCCCGGCGACCAGCCCGGCGAAGAGGTTTCCGAGCGCCGCGCCGACGAACCAGATGCCCATCATCTGGCCGACGCGGCCCGCGGGCGAGAGCTTCGTGATCGACGAGAGGCCGACGGGCGAGAGGGCCAGCTCTCCGGACGTGTGCAGGAAGTAGGTGACGATCAGCCACGCGGGGCTCACCAGGTTGGTCGGGCTCGCGTTCGCCGCCCCCCACGCGAGCACGAAGAAACCGCCCGCGAGGCCGAACAAGCCCAGCGCGAACTTCATCGGAATCGACGGATTGGCGTTGCGGTTGGCCAGCCAGACCCAGAGCGATCCGAAGAGCGGCGCCATCAGAATGATCAGGATCGGGTTCACCGACTGCAGGAACGACGCCGGCATCTCCCACCCGAGCACGGTGCGATCCGTCAGGTCGGCGGCGAAGAGGTTGAGCGACGAACCCGCCTGCTCGAAGCCGGACCAGAAGACCGCGGCGAGCACGAAGAGCCAGAAGATCACGCCGATGCGCTTCTTCTCCTCGGTCGTGTGGCCACCCCACACGAGCAGGTAGACGAAGTAGACCATTACGACGATCAGAATGCCCGAGCCGAGGTAGCCCGCGATCTGGGGCAGGGTCGCCTGAATCACGCCGCGCGCGACGAGCCACCCGAAGAGCGTGACCGCCGCGACCACGGCCCACCAGCCGGTGAAGAACCTGCGGGCGAGTGCGCGCACCTCGTCCGGCGAGCGGTTCGTCTTGAGGTGTCCGGCCTCGCCCAGGTAGCGGTCGCCCATCTTGTACTGGATCAACCCGAGCACCATGCCGACGCCGGCCAGCGAGAAGCCCCAATGCCACTGGTACCCTTCACCGACGAACCCCGTGACGAGCGGTCCGAGAAAGGCCCCGATGTTGATCCCCATGTAGAAGATCGAAAAGCCGGCGTCGCGCCTGGCGCCGCCCTCGGGGTAGAGTTCGCCGACGACCGTGCTCACGTTCGGCTTCAGGAGTCCCGTGCCGATCACGATCAGGATCAGCCCGAGGAAGAACGTGACGTCACCGGGAATCGCCATGCTGAAGTGCCCGGCGGCGATGATGCAGCCGCCCACGAACACCGCCTTGCGCTGACCCCAGAGGTTGTCGGCCACCCACCCGCCGGGCAGCGCCAGCAGGTAGACCAGGCTGGTGTAGAGCCCATAGATCGCGGCCGCGGTGCCGATGTCCAGCCCCATGCCCGGGTTCTCGCCCATCGTCGCCGCGGTCATGTACAGAATCAGCAGCGCCCGCATGCCGTAGTACGAGAACCGCTCCCACATCTCGGTGAAGAAGAGGGTGGCGAGCCCCCGCGGGTGGCCGAGGAAGGCCCGCTCGTCGGGGCGCATGGGTCGCTCTGCCGTGGTGCTCAAGGCTGGTCTCCGTGGTCGGTGTTGGGGTCGAATTCCGACGTTCTTCAGCGAGCCATTCTACGCGTCGACCCGAGTCCCGGCCAGAAAGCGCGCGACGCTGGCCTCGGCCCAGGTCTCTGGGGCGAGCGGAGAGCCCTGCAGAAACCCGACGTGCCCACCCCGAGGGGTCAACGAGAGGTGCAGGTCGGGGTTCTCCGCGATCGCGGTAAGGGGGATCGCCGAGTGGGGAAGGAAGGGGTCGTCTTCGGCGTGGATCAGCAGTGTAGGGGTTCGGACGCGGTCGAGGAGCCCCGCCGAGCTGCTCTGCCGGTAGTAGTCCTCGGCAGACCGGAAGCCGTGCAGCGGCGCGGTGACCCGGTCGTCGAAATCGCGGAGGGTCCGGGCCGCGGCCGCCGCGTCCAGGTCCACTCGTTCGGCGAGCAGGTGCTCCTTCGCGCGCGCGCTGGCCACGAGCGAACGCAGGAAGTGGCGGGTGTAGAGGCGACCGATGCGCGAGCGCGCCAGGTGGTCGGCACCGGCGCCGAGGTCGTACGGCACCGAGACGGCCGCCGCGCCCGCGAGGCCCCGCTCGTCCCGCTGCGCCAGCTCGGCCAGCAGTCTGAGCAGGACGTTGCCGCCGAGCGAGAAGCCGACCGCGAAGAAGGCGCGCTCGGGGTGGCGCGCGCGCAACCGGTCCAGGACCCACGCCGCGTCGCCCGTCTCGCCTGAATGATAGGCGCGCGCCCGCAGGTTCGGCTCGCCACTGCAGCCGCGGAAGTTGAGGCCGACCGACGGCACGCCGCGCGCCGCCAGGGCCGCGTAGGTGCACAGACAGTACGCGCGCCGTGCCGAGCCTTCGAGCCCATGCAGCACGAGCGCGAGCGGCGCCGACGGGTCGGGGTCGGGCGTGAAGTCGAGGTCGAGGAAGTCGCCGTCGGGGGTCGACCAACGCTCGCGCTCGAGGGGCACGCGAGGGGGGCGGCGCAGGAAGCGCCCCGCGAGCGTCTGCGCGTGCGCGCCGGGGGCCCACCAGGGCGGTCGGAAGGGGCGCAGCCGGGCGCGCGCCGGTTCGGCGAGGTCGTGTCGCATGGACCCAAGGTAATGTGGGTCGCGTCTGAAACCGCTGCCTCGGGGCGCGCGTAGGGCAGGGCACTCTGCAGAGAAACGGACTCGATCCGGAGAAGGGACGACGATGAGGACGCCACGTTGGACGGGCGCCTGGATCCTCGCGTGCGGGGCGGCGGCGTTCGCCGCGCCCGTACTGAGCGCGCAGGACGGCGCCGAAGACCGCATCTTCGCCGAGGTGCGTACCGCCGCAGGGCAGGTCTACGAGGGATTCCTGCGCTGGGACCGGAACGAGGTCGGCTGGTACGACGTGCTCGACGGCACGCGGGACCTCGACCAGGCGCTCCTGGCGCTTGCGCGGGACTGGGACGAAGACGCCGAAGACGCACGCGCCCGGAGCGTCGAGTTCCTGGGCGTACGCATCTCCTGGAACGAGGACGTCGACGGGCCCTCGGCCGCCGAGGCCGGAATTCGATTCGGGCACGTCGCGTCGCTGCTGGTCACCGGCGACGACCGCGCCCGGCTGACGCTGCGATCGGGCCAGGAGGTCGAGCTCTTCGGTGGCTCGACCGACCTGGGCACCGACATGCGCGAACTGCTCATCGACGATCTGGAGCGCGGGACCGTCGAGCTCCGCTGGCGTGACCTCGACCGGGTCACCTTCCGCCGGGCGCCGGCGGGCGTGCGACCCTCGGCCCGCCGGCTGAGGGGTGTGGTGGAGAGCCGGGCCGGTGAGACCTTCGAAGGTGCCCTCGCGTGGGACCTCGACGAGGTGCTCACCTCGGACGTGCTCGATGGCCGCGCCGGCGGCACGGACCACGAGATCGCGTTCCGCGAGATCGTCGAGATCGAGCGCCTCGACGGAAGCACGTCGCGGGTCACCCTGGCCGACGGACGCACGCTGGAGCTCGGCGGTTCGAACGACGTCGGTCCGGGCCACCGGGGCGTGCAGGTGTCCGACCCGGCGCTCGGTCAGGTGAGCCTGCCCTGGCGCGAGGTGCGTACGGTGCGCTTCACCTCGGCTCGCGAGCCCGCGACCGACGGAGCCGAGCTCGACGGCGGCCACCGGCTCCGTGGCACCGTCGAGACCGAAGACGGTGAGACGCTGTCAGGCACGATCATCTGGGACGCCGACGAGCAGTGGAGCTGGGAGATGATCAACGGCACCTGGCGCGGCATCGAGTTCGATGTCGAGCTGAGCCGGATCGCCTCGATCCGGAAGGTGGGCCGGCGGAGCGCCGAACTGACGCTCCGTGACGGTCGGCGCTTCGAGCTCGAGGGCAGCAACGACGTGAACTCGGGCAACAAGGGCATTTTGGTGGAGGTAGAAGAGGGTGAGCCGGTGGTC
>CBFGQV010000314.1:0-3867 GCA_965651045.1 uncultured bacterium | reverse complement strand
AGCTCGAACGCTACGGCGTCGAGCCGGCCGGAGACGACGGTTACCTGCAGCGGATTCCACTGGTCGGACGCGTCAACGAGCGGGGCGGCACGTCGTGGTCGCTCGCGGGCGACGACGTCGACCTGGACACGATTCCTGCCGAGATGCGGCGAGACGCCTGGAACGTGCTCGGCGTGGTGCCGGGCTCGGATCCGGAGCTCGCCGACGAGGTGGTGATCGTCGGCGCCCACTACGATCACGTAGGCATCGGCCCACCCAACGAAGCCGGCGACTCGATCTACAACGGCGCCGACGACGATGCCTCCGGCACCGTCGCCGCGCTCGAGATTGCACGGGCGCTCGTCCAACAGGGCACGCCGCGCACGGTGATGATCGCCCTCTTCAGCGCCGAAGAGGGGGGGCTGATGGGGCCCCGCTGGTGGCTCCAGAACCCGACGCTCGAGGTCGACCGCCTCGTCGCCGACCTGCAGATCGAGATGATCGGGCGCCCCGACTCGCTCGCGGGCGGCGCTGGCGGCGGGTGGCTCACGGGCTACCACCTCTCGACGCTCGGCGACCAACTCGCCACGGCCGGAAGCCGAATCGTGCCCGACGCCCGTCCCGAGATGCGCTTCTTCTTTCGGAGCGACAACCTGCCCTTCGCGCGCCGAGGTATTCCGGCCCACACGCTCTCGTCGTACAACCTGCACGCCGAGTACCACACGCCCGACGACGAGGTCGAGTTCGTCGACTTCGCGCACATGACGACGTTGGTCGACGCGGCCGAAGCGATGGTGCGCGAGCTCGCTTCGGGGCCGACGCCGACGTGGCACCCCGGGCGTGACGACGTGGCGGCGCTTGGGCTCCGCGGGCCCTTCCCCGTGGCGTGCCCCGACGGCTTGGCGGGCTCGGCGCTCTTCGTCGAGGGCCCGCCGTCGGAAGCGTGGGTGCAACTCGGCGACGAGCGGCACCTGCTCCCTCAGGTCGAGGCGGCGAGCGGCGCACGTTACGCGGACGACGGCCTGCTCTTCTGGCTCAGGGGCGAGGAGGTCACGCTCGAGCGGCCCGGCGCCGAGGCGCTTACCTGCCGTATCGGCGAGCCCGGCGAGGCGCCGGCCGGCTGAGGCCGAGCGACCGCCCACACCCACCCACCGAGCCCCTCGCAGTCATGGCCGGGTCGGACCGCCTCGAGCGTTACCGCGGCAAGCGCGCCGCGGGCGCGACCCCCGAACCCTTCGGCGGCGAAGCACGCGCCGCGTCGGGCGGTGCCCGCCTCTTCGTGGTGCAGATGCACGCCGCGCGGAACCTCCACTGGGACCTGCGCCTGGAAATGGACGGGGCTCTCGAGTCGTGGGCCGTGCCCAAGGGGCCTTCGCCGAACCCCGCCGACAAACGGCTGGCCATGCACGTCGAGCCGCACCCGCTCGAGTATGCGGACTTCGAAGGCGTGATTCCCGACGGACAGTACGGCGCGGGGCCTTCGATCTGCTGGGACCGCGGCGTGTGGATCGAGATTCCCGGCGAGAAACACGGGCTCGACAAGGGCAAGCTGCTCTTCGAGCTGAGAGGCTACAAGCTCAAGGGGCTTTGGACGCTGGTGCATACGCCCCGGAACGGCGAGAACCACTGGCTGCTCATCAAGGAACGCGACGGCTACGTCGACGAGGGCGGAACGGAGATCTACCCGCCCGACTCGATCCTTTCGGGGCTCACCGTGGACGAGCTCGCCGACCCCGACACCAAGGAGACCCGTATCTCGGCCCGGGCCGAGACGGCGGGAGCCCGCCGCAGCGCGGTGCGCGGTGCCGACGTCGATGTCATGCTCGCGACCGCGCGCGAGGGGGCCTTCACGAAAGACGGCTGGGTCTTCGAGATCAAGTACGACGGGTACCGCATCGTGGCCGAGCGCACCGGCGCGGGCGCCACCCTCTGGTCGCGAAACGGCAACGACCTGACCGCCACCTTTCCGGAGATCGCGCGCGCGGTACGGGGACTGCCCTGGCCGGGCACGATTCTGGACGGCGAGGTCGTCGTGCACGACGCCGAGGGCATGCCCTCGTTCTCGCTCCTTCAGAAGCGCGGGCGCCTTCAGCGCCGCACCGACATCGCCCAGGCCGCGGTGCAGCTTCCGGCGACCTACTACGCCTTCGACCTGCTCGCGTTCGGGGGATTCGATCTCCGGCCGCTTCCCCTGACCGAGCGCAAGGCGCTCCTTCGTGAGGTCCTGCCGACCGTGGGGCCGATCCGGTACTCCGAACACATCGAGCGCGAGGGCGAAGCGGTCTACGAGCACGCCACCCGTCTCCGCATCGAGGGGGTGGTGGCGAAGAGGGCCGACGCGCGCTACACCGCAGGCCGCTCGACGAACTGGTACAAGGTGCGCACGGTGCACACCGACGACTTCGTGGTCGTGGGGTGGACCGACCCGAAGGGGTCGCGGCCCGGGTTCGGCGCCTTGCACCTCGCGCTCTGGACCGCGCCCGAGACCGAGCCCGACGCGCGACTCGTTTACGTCGGAAGCGTCGGCACGGGCTTCGACGACGCGCAGCTCGGAGAGATTCTGGCGGCGCTCGAGCCGCTCGAGCGTGACACGTCGGCCGCCGTGGGCGACGGGCTGCCCGCCGGCCGGGGCCACCACTGGACCACCCCGTCGCGGGTCGCCGAGGTACGCTTCAAGGAACTCACCCTGGCAGGGCATCTGCGGCACCCGTCGTTCGAGCGCATGCGCGACGACAAACCGCCGCGCAACTGCGTGGCCGGGCAGACCCCCGCCACCGCCGCGCTCGCGGCCCCCGGGGGCGCCGAGGGCGAGGACCATGAATCGCTCCTGCCCGAGCCGGGCCCCGTGACCGGCGACGTCGAGCGCGCGGTCGCGTTCACGAACCTGGACAAGGTGCTCTACCCCGAGGCCGGAATCACCAAAGGTCAGGTGATCGAGTACTACCGCGCCATGGCGCCCTACATGCTGCCCTACCTGCGCGAGCGCTGCCTGGTGCTCACGCGCTACCCCGACGGCATTCACGGCGCGTCGTTCTATCAGAAGAACGCGCCCGACTGGGCTCCCGAGTGGATTCGCACCGAGACGGTCTACAGCGAGGGAAGCGAGCGAGACCTCGACTACTTCGTGATCGACGACACGGAGGGGCTGCTCTACGTGGCCAACTCGGCCGCGCTCCTGCTCCACCTGTGGGGGAGCCGCGTCGACGACCTGGCGCGCCCCGACTGGTGCATTCTGGACCTGGATCCGAAAGAGGCGCCCTTCGGTCACGTCGTGGAGGTCGCGCTGGCGCTGAAGCACATCTGCGACGAGATCGGGCTGCCGCTCTTCGTCAAGACGACCGGGTCGTCGGGGCTCCACCTGCTGGTGCCGCTCGGGCGGCAGCTCACGCACGACCAGACGAAGCAACTCGCGCAGCTCCTCGCAACGGTGGTAGTTCAGGAGCGGGGCGACATCGCGACGATCGATCGCGTCATCGAGCGCCGCGACGGAAAGGTTTACGTAGACTTTCTGCAGAACGGGTGGGGCAAGCTCCTCGTCGCACCGTTCTCGACGCGGCCGGTGCCGGAAGCCGCGGTGAGCATGCCGCTCAGGTGGAGCGAGGTCACGACCGACCTGGGCCCCCGCGACTTCACGCTGCTGGACGCGACGGCGCGCATGGCCGCGCTCGGAGACGACCCGCTGCTTCCCGTCCTCGACCTGAAGCCCGACCTGCTCGGCGCGCTGGAGCGGCTCATGGAACGGCTGGCGTAGCAGGTCGCTGAAGAACCGGGGTACCCCACGCGCAGCTGTGTCGTGTGTGTTCAGCCTGGGCGCGACGACGCGTCGTGGCACTGCTACGGCGAGGAGGAGCAACGACGGATCCTCGTCCTGGAATCGGCGAGGCGTCG
>CBFGQV010000313.1:0-3874 GCA_965651045.1 uncultured bacterium | reverse complement strand
CCGGGAATCGGTCCCGAACGGGCTCGACCAGGTCCCAGGGGAACCGGGCCCCGGAGCCGCCCTGATGCTCGGGGTGCCAGCCGTCGAGGAGCAGCGCGTCGGCGAGGCCGTCGTAACGCTCCAGAGCCTGCAACACCTCATCGGCCTGCCGGATCCGGAGCGCCTTCCAGATCTGCCAGTCTCCCAACCCCCGCAGTGATTCGAGCACCTTCGGCGGTTCGGAGCCGTGCAGCTGAAGAACCTCTGCGCGGGTCGCGCGGGCGAGTTGTGCCGCGCGCGAGGGCGTCTCGTCGACGACCACGCCGACCAAGCTGCACCCGGTTTCTTCGCGGTACTCCGCGGCGAGCCCGGGCACGACCGAGCGCCGGAAGCCCTCCGAAAGGATCGCGCCGAGATAGGTCGCGCCCGCACGCGCCGCCATGCGCGCGTCGTCGAGGCGCATGAGTCCGCAGATCTTGACCGGCAGGCCGTCAGCCACCGGTCGCGCCCCTGGCCGGGGGGGCCTCCGGCCTGGAGGCGACGCGGCGGTGCCCGGTCAGCGCCGCGACCATGGCCGCCGGGTCCCGCGCCCGCAGAATGGTCTCGCCCACCAGGACCGCCGAGGCGCCAGCCGCGCCCACCCGCGCCACATCGTCGCCGCTGGCGATCCCGCTCTCCGAGACCACGACCGCGTCGTCGGCCACGCGCGACAGCAGCGCTTCGGTCACGGCGAGGTCGGTGCGGAAGGTCGAAAGATCGCGATTGTTGATGCCCAGGAGCGTCGCCCCGGCCCTCCGGGCGCGCTCCAGTTCCTCGGCGTCGTGGACCTCGACGAGCGCGTCGAGCCCCGCCTCACGCGCCGAGCCGAGAAGGTCGGCCAACGCCTGGTCGCTCAGAATGCGCGCGATCAGGAGCACCGCGTCCGCCCCCGACGCGCGCGCTTCGAAGACCTACACGGGCACGAGCGTGAAGTCCTTTCGCAACAGGGGGATCTCCACGCGGGCGCGCACCGCTTCCAGGTCGGCGAGCGATCCCCCGAACCAGGGTCCGTCGGTGAGCACGCTGATCGCCGAGGCGCCCGACGCCTCGTACGACGCAGCGAGTTCCGCCGGGTCGAGCTCCGGCCGGATCTCGCCCGCCCCCGGAGACCGGCGCTTCACCTCGGCGATGAGCGCGACCGTGTCGGGGTCGGAGGCGAGCGCTCGCCCGAAGCCCCGCGCCGGCGGACGGTCGAGGGCCCGGTCGCGCAGCTCGGACGAGCGGGCGCCGAGGCGTGCGACCTCGGCCCGCTTGGTCTCGACGATGCGGGCCAGGACGTCGTTCGGTGGCGATGGCGCTTGCGTTTCGGTCAACGTTCGGGTATCCTTACTTCGGTTCCTCTTCGGGTTCCCCGTCGGACGGAAGGCGAGCATGCCCCTGACCAAGCGCCAGAAAGAAATCCTCGATCATATCTCCACGTTCATCGAGGAGTGGGGCTATGCCCCGAGCTTCGAGGAGATCGCCGAGCACTTCGGCTACGCTTCGCTCGCCACCGTGCACGAACACCTCAGCAATCTGGAACGCAAGGGGTACATTCGGAAGGCCTACAACGAGAGCCGCTCCATCGAGCTCGTCGAACGTGGACGCGGACAGGCACCCACCCTGGACCTTCCGCTGCTCGGCACCGTCGCCGCCGGCCTCCCGATCGAGGCGGTCGAAGACACCGAGACGCTCAGCGTTCCGCCCGACATGGTTCGGCGCAACCGCGAGAACTACGTGCTGCGGGTCCAGGGCGACTCGATGATCGACGAGCAGATTCGTGACGGCGACTACATCGTGGTCGCGGCCCAGGACAACGCCGAAGACGGCCAGATGGTAGTGGCGCTCGTCGGCGGCGACGCCGCGACCGTGAAGAAGCTCTACCGCGAGTCGGGCGGGCGCGTCCGGCTCCAGCCGGCCAATCCGACCATGCGCCCGATCGTCGAAGACGCCCGGAACGTGCGCATCCAGGGCGTGGTGGTCGGCGTCATCCGGAAGTACCAGTGAGCCGGCCCCTGGCGACGGGTCGGCGAACCTTCGCGGTGGGCCGCTGGACGCCGCGCACCCGCGAGATCGAGTTCGTGGAGCCCCGCCCCGCCCCGCTCCGGGGTCCCTGGTCGCTCAAGGCCGTGGTGCGCGAGGCTCCCGAACGGCGCCGCCTGGTGCTGCTCCCGAGCTGACGGCCGGCGCAGGCCACGCCCGGCGCGCTCAGTGGTTCGTGGCGCGCACGAGCTGGTCGAGCTTCGCGGCCGCGGCACCCGAGTCGATGCTCTCGGCGGCCGCGTCCACGCCTTCCGCGAGGGTTTCTGCACGCTCCGCGACGTAGATCGCGGCCGCCGCGTTGAGAAGCACGACATCGCGGGCCGCGCCGGTGTCCGCCCCCTCGAGCACGCGGCGAATGAGCGCCGCATTCTCGTCCGGCTCACCGCCCGCGATTCCGTCGAGCGAAGCGGGGGCGAGACCGAGCTCGTCGGGGGTGAGTTCGTACCGGAGCACCTCGCCCCCGCGCAGCTCGGCGACCGAGGTGGGGCCCGAGGGGCTCACCTCGTCCATTCCGGGGTGGCCGTGCACGACCAGCGCGCGGTCGTGGCCGAGGGTCTGCAGGGTCTCGACCAGGAGCCCGAGCAGGCCGGGATCGGCCACGCCGACGACCTGGCGGCGGGCCCCCGCGGGGTTCGTGAGCGGGCCCAGCACGTTCATGATCGTCGGAATGCCGAGACCACGGCGGACCGGTGCCACGTGGCGCATGGCCGGGTGGAGGAGCGGCGCGAACATGAACACGATGCCGACCTCGTCCAGAATCTCGCCCATGCGCTCGGGAGCGAGATCGATCTTTACGCCGAGGGCCTCGAGCACGTCCGCACTTCCGCTCCGCGAGGTGAACGACCGGTTGCCGTGCTTGGCCATGACCACGCCCGCGCCCGCGGCGACGAGACCGGCCGCCGTCGAGATGTTGAAGGTCGTGACGGCGCCGCCGCCCGTGCCGGCCGTGTCGACCAGCCGTTCCGGGTCGGCATACGGCACCGGCACCATGGCCTTCCGGAGCGCACGCACGCCTCCCGCCACCTCGCTCGGCACCACGCCCTTGGCCCGGAGGGCCGCCAGGAGCCCGGCCATCTGGATGGGGCTGGCGAAGCCCTCCATGAACGCGTCGAAAACCTCTTCGGCCTCGTCCACCCCGAGATCTCCACCGCCGGTCACCGTCCGCAGATGCGGCGTGAGATCGGGGGGCGTGCGCGGCGGTTCGTCGTCGGTGCGGGACATGGCAGAATGCCTAATCCCTGCGCTCCAGCGCGTCAATCGCTCGACCCGCGGCGCAGGGGGGCTGCGTCGCTTGACTTCGACCCCCCGCGGTCTACCTTTCCGGCGTGTCGTCCCGGGACCAGCACCGCTTCGCCCTGACCCTGCACTACGTCGGAACCGCCTTCCACGGTTGGCAGGTTCAACCGGCCCTGCGCACGGTCCAGGGCGAACTCGAGGCGGTTCTCGAGCGGCTGACGTGCGAGCGCCGCACCGTCATCGGTTCGGGACGTACCGACGCGGGTGTGCACGCGCTCGGGCAGGTGGCCGCCGTGGACCTTCCCGCGCGCTGGACCGCCGATCGCGTGCGCTCGGCTCTCAACGCGTTGTTGCCCGACGACATCTGGGTCGCCGGGGTGCGGCAGGTGCCGGCCAGCTTTCACCCGCGGTACGACGCGACGGCGCGCAGCTACGAGTACCGCCTCGGGCTCGCCCCCGAGGCGTTCTCGCCCTTCCACCGCCCGTTCTGTTGGGCGCTGGCGGCCGAGCTCGACCGGACGGCGCTCGATGAGGCCGCGACGTGGCTGCCCGGCGACCGCTCGTTCGGAGCCTTCGCCAAGGCGGGCCAGCCCGAGCG
>CBFGQV010000312.1:0-3880 GCA_965651045.1 uncultured bacterium | reverse complement strand
GCCCGCGACGCCGTCGCGACGTTCCTACCGGTGGTCAGCGCACCGCGCGATGCGGCGCGCCGCGCCTGGCCGCTACCGGCCCCGGCGGATGATCGCCTCCTGGATCTCGATGTACTGATCGGTCGCCTGGAGGAACTGGTCGATGTTGATGCTCGGCTCCGTCGCCGCGTAGGGCGACCCAGCCTGGAACAGCTGGCGGGCGCGCTGGAAGAGCGGCAGCGAGCGCTGCGCGCTCTGGAGCGTCTGCGGCGCCTCGGACTGAATGCCCTGCTGATACAGGCCGTAGCCGTGCCAGAAGTCGAGCAGCGCACGCGTCTCGGGGCTCAGGTCGAACTCCTTGGCCGCGCTCACGCCGGCGATGCCGTAGGCGAGATCACGGTTCGGGTTCTGCGAGTCGAGACCCTTCTGGTAGGCGTCGGCGAAGATCTGCCGGGCGACCACGTTGGCGTCGGCTCCGCGCTCGACCGCGCGCTGGAAGATCGGAATCGCCCGATCACGCTGGCCGTCGCGCATGAAGAGCATGCCTTGGCGCGCGTACAGGTTCTCGTACTCCGGGTCGATCGACTCGATGCGCTGGAGCGCCTCCACCGCGCCCTCGATGTTCCCCTGGCGCTCGAGCACCGTGGAGTACGCCGACCAGAGAGACGCCTCGCTCGCGTGCGTCTGAAGCACGCGGCTGGCGAACTGCTCCGCCTGGGCCAGGTCGCCGAGCTGCATGTGCCCGACGATCACGTTCCGGAGCTGGCCGACCGACATCGAGTCGGGCTGCACCTCGTAGAGGCGCGTGTACGCGTCGATCGCCTTGCCGTAGAGCGCCGTGACCTCGGGCGACAACGGCTGTCCGTCACCGGCCTGGGCACCCTCGGGCATGGCGCGGCGCGCCGCCTCGAAGGCGTAGTTGCCCAGGTCACCGAGCAGCTCGTAGTTCTCGGGCTCGGCTTCGAGACCGGTCTCGATGAGCATCATGGCGCCCTCGGCGTCGCCCGCGTCCACACCCATCTCGTAGGCGATGCGGCGGCGGACCGCCACGGCCCCCGGGTTGAGCTCGAGGTAGCGGCTGTAGTAGCTGCGGCCCTGGTCCTGTTCGCCGAGCGTGGTCGCCAGGAAGCCACCGAGCTGCAGGCCCTCGTCGTGGTACGGGTTCCGCTCGAGCAACGTCTCGAGCTGGGCGTACGCGTCTTCGAGGCGGTCCATGCTGTAGAGCGTGAAGGCACGCTGGTACATGACCACTTCGTCGTTCGGATTCATCTCGAGCGCGTCGTCACAGTTCCGGAGCGAGCCCTCCCAGTCGGAGCTGGCGGCATACTCGAGGCAGAACTGACGGAACCGGAGCTGCTGCACGTACGTGTCGAACTCGGCGACGATGCGTTCGGCGGTCTGCCGCTTCTCGTCCTTGTGCGACTGGAAGGGCTCGACGACGAACTCCTGCGAGCTGCCGAGGTCGACGAACTTGATCTCGGTGAACTCACGGTTGTCGCCGACCTCACGGTACGACGCACAGAGCGCGACCTGGGCCCGCATCTGCGACCCGAGCTGACGCGTCGTGGTGCAGTCGAGCTGGTCCATCTTCATATCGTAGTCGTCGAGCGCGTCTTCGATGTCGCCCTTCTCGATCGCGGTGTGCGTCGGAAGCGTCGCAAGCGCCTTGCGAAGCTCGTTGGCGACATCTTCGCCGAAGTTCTTGTTCGCGCCCTCGACCGGGAAGAGGTTGGGCACGAGGACCCGGAACCGGCCCCCCTCCTGGGCAGCCAGCGTGCCGCCCGCGAGGGTCGGCGCCACGAAGAGGGCGGCCGCGATCACTCCTGCTACCAGCTTCAGCCGTCCGATCATGAAGGTGTCTCCCGGGCTCTCGCCCTTTGCAATTCTACCTGGGGTCCCCTCGAGGGACCCTCGATCTCCGGTCCGCGACGATACTTTCCGAACCGTACCGCGGTTGAACCTTGAAAGGTTCCGTGGTTCCCGCCCGTTTCGGGGGCGGAACCCGCCAATCTATGCCCCACCGCCAAACGAGGTCAACGGCCCCCGACAGGGGGGATCGCCGCCTCGCGTCCTCTACCCGACCGCCTATTCATACACGAAATTGCGCCTCGGGTTACAGCCGTCGAAGCCGCACCTCGTCACGCGCCACCCCCTTCGCGTCGCGCGAACGGGCCGTCGAACGCGTCGAGGCGAGCGCGGAGGTCGGTCGGCATCACCATCGTCGCGCCCGCCGCGTAGTCGTACATGACCTGGACCGTGGTTCCTTCGGCGAGCACCTGCCCGTCCTGACCCGTGACCTCGTACTCCATGTCGAAACGTCGGCTGCCGAGCCGACTCACCCTCACGCCGACCGAGAGCCGCTGCGGGTACAGGACGCGCGCGAGGTAGCGCACGCGCGCCTCGGCGAGAATGTAGTCGACCTCCTCGATCGACGGGCGACCCGCCACCTCGCGCCAGTAGGCCGCCCGCGCCTCTTCCATGTAGACGAGCGCGTGCGAGTGGTGCGCGTGCCCACCGATGTCGATGTCCTTGAAGCGGACGTCGACCGGGTGGCGGAAGCGGAAGCTCTCGGACATGCGCGCGTCGGTAGCGAGGATCGGCCACCCGGCGACCCTCGAAGCCGGGGCGGTTCGGCGGTACGTTCTACGCCATGACGAACGGATCCACAACCCCCACCGTGATCGTCATCGGTGGCGGGGTCATCGGCCTCTCGCTCGCGCTCGAGCTCGCCCGGCGCGGAGCCCGCTGCCATGTCGTCGAACGCGACGCCCCGGGGCGGGCCGCGACCGCCGCGGCGGGCGGCATGCTCTCGCCCCAGGGCGAAGCCGAGGGCCAGGGGCCCTTCCTCGCGTTCGCGCGACGGAGCCTCGAGCAGTACCCCGCCTTCGTCGGAGGCCTCGTCGGTGGAGCCGACGCGGTAGGCTTTCGTGCGTGCGGCAAGCTCCTGCTGGCCTACGACGGCGAAGCGACCCAGGCGCTCGAACGACGGGCCTCCTGGCAGCAGGACGCCGGCCTGCCCGCGCGGCTGCTGAGCCCCCGCGAGGCGCGCCGCGTCGAGCCGGGACTCACCGACGAGGTCCGAGCGGCCCTCCACCTCGAAGGTGACGCGTTGGTCGACCCAAGGCGGCTGGGGGCAGCGCTCGACGCCACGGCCCGGCGACAGGGTGTAGGCATCGAAGTGGGGTGCCGTGTGCTGCGCGTCACGCACGACGGTGGTGGGCGCGCGCGCGGTGTCGAGACGGCGGACGGAGCGGTGCTCGAGGGCGACGCCGTCGTTCTCGCCGCAGGCGCCTGGTCCGGCGCCATCGAGGGTCTTCCACGTCCGCTGCCGGTCCGTCCCGTGCGCGGACAGATGCTCGGCCTTCAACCCACCCCGGGCCACACGCCGCTCGTACGGGGGCTCGTCGGCGCACCGGGCGCCTACCTGATTCCCCGGACGACGGCGTCCGGCGTGGGGGTCGTGATCGGAGTGCTGCGGCCACACCATGGTCGTGACGTCGACATCGGGGGTCTTGAGCGCGTCGGCAAGCCTGGTGGCCAGCAGGTCGGCTGCATCGGAGGTGCTGATCAGCAGCCAGCGACCGCTGCCGTGGTAATCGACCTCGGGCAGTTCCTGCTGACGCCATTCGATGGTGAGCAACCGGTCGTTGAAGGTGCGCTCACGCTGTCCGCTGTCGGATACGCCGGTGCCCAGCCGCAGCCCGCCGACGGCCAGCAGGACGCTGCCCGCCTCGTCGAGCAGGTCGAGGTCGACCTCGACGGCGTTGGCGGTGATACCGATGATCCTGACGTGGCAGTAGTGCGCGTTGCGGGTGGAAGCGAATGCGCGCATCCGGCGCACTCCCAGCGGGAGCATCAGGGTGCCGGTGGTATCGCTGCGCAGCGCGGGGTGTGCGCCGAC
>CBFGQV010000311.1:0-3892 GCA_965651045.1 uncultured bacterium | reverse complement strand
TGGTCCTGCTCGGCATTCTCACCATGGACAAGGCGCACCACGCGATCGACTGGCGCACGATCTTCCTGGTGGCCGGCATGTTGCCGCTCGGCCTGGCGCTCCAACGCACGGGCGCCGCCGCGATGGTGGCAGACCTGCTCGTCGCCGGCATCGGCCCGTGGGGCCCCTTCGCGCTCCTCACCGGCGTCTTCCTGGCCTCGGCGCTCCTCACGCAGGCGGTCGTCGGACCGGCCGTCGCCGCCATGATGGGCCCGGTCGCGATCCAGGTCGCGGCCCAGTCCGGCATCGACCCGCGCGCGATGGCGATGGCGGTCGCGTTGGCCTGCTCGATGGCGTTCCTCACTCCGCTCGGCCACCCGGTGAACGTGCTCGTGATGGGCCCGGGCGGCTACCGCTTCGCCGACTATCGTCGCGTCGGGCTTCCGATGGCGGTCGTGCTGGTGGTCGTCGTACTCGTCGTGCTGCCGCTGGCGTTTCCGCTGTAGCCCGGACCGATCGCCCGGACCCTACCCGCCGGGCCGTACCTCGGCGGTCACCGGGTAATGGTCGGAGGGGTAGCGCGTGCCTCCGTCGCGGGGCTCCGCGGCCCGCACGATCTCGGCGTCGAGCACCGTCCACCCGCCCGACGCGAAGATCGCGTCGATGCGCTCGGGCCCGGCCTCGCCCGTGAAGCCGTGGAAGGTGCCGACCCCGGTGGCGTCCGGGTGCACCACCCTGAACACGTCGAGCAGCGGGCCGTCGGCCTCCGTGCCACCGAGCAGCGTCTGGAACGCCGGATTGGTCTCGCCCGCGTTGAAGTCTCCCAGAACGAGAAAGGGGTCGCGGGGCCGCCGCCGCTCGATGTGCCCGAGGAGCGCTCCGGCGCTCCGTTCACGCGAGGGCTGCGACTCGTGGTCCCAGTGCGTGTTGTAGACGAAGAAGGCACGTCCGCTCGCACGGTCGCGGAAGCGCGCCCAGGTGACGATGCGCGGAATCCGGTTTCCCCAACTCGTCGAGCCCGGAACGCCCGGCGTGTCGGAGAGCCAGAGGGTGCCCGACTGGAGGAACTCAAGACGCCGGGTGTCGAAGAGCACGGCCGCGTACTCGCCGGCCTCGCGCCCGTCGTCGCGCCCGGCGCCGGCCTCACCCAGGTACGGGTAGGCGGCCCGAATCTCGTCGAGCTGGAAGCGGAGCGCCTCCTGCACGCCGAGCACGTCGGGCCGGTGATCCCCGATCACCCGCAGTGCGAGGTCACGCCGGAGCGGCCAGGCGTGCTCGCCGTCGGCCGCGGTGCCGTACCGGATGTTGAACGACATGACCCGGAGCGGCGCCATGGCGGGCGCGTCGGGGGCACCGGGCGCTTGGAGACCCGGCCCGCCCGCGCACGCCGCAGCCACCGCGACCAGCGAGAGCGACACCACGAGTGAAGAACGCGAGCGCAGGAAAGGACGCATGGCCGGCCGAGGGTTCGGGAATCGAGGTGCCGGCAGAATACCGGGGGCGGCCCCTGTCGCGGAAGTCCCCATCGCGTTGTACGATGGGTCGCACACCCTACAGCACGAGGCTTCTTCGATGATCCGCTTCACCCGCCGCGCGGCGCCCTTCACGGCCGTGCTCACCCTACTGGTGCTCCCCCTCGTGGCCCACGGTCAGCAGCGGCCCATGGACTGGATGGATGTCCAGCTCATGCGCTCGGCCGGCTCGTGGGACCCGAGCCCCGACGGTCAGTGGATGCTCTATACGCTGAGCACCCCCGACTGGCAGGAAGCCGAGAGCTACTCGGACATCTATCTGGTGTCGATGCGCGAAGGCGTGTCGTCGACCCGCCAGCTCACCTTCACCGCCGACGAGAACGAGCGCTCACCCACCTGGGGACCCGACGGTTCGTTCTTCGTCTTCACCTCGAACCGCGACGCCGGCAACGGCTTGCGCGGCAACCAGCTCTACCTGATGCGTACCGACGGTGGCGAAGCTCGGCGCATCACCTCGGCGAGCGAGGGCGTCGGCAATTTCCAGTTCTCGCCCGACGGCCGCTGGCTCGTGTACCGCTCGGGCGAGTCGGGCATGGAGCAGCTCCAGGCGCTGGCGGTCGACGCGCTCGTATCGGGTGACGACGCCGAAGCCGACGCGCTCACCGACGAGCCCGCCGGCGTCGACAGCTGGGACTTCTCGCCCGACGGGGCCACCATCTACTTCACGCGGCCGGACTCGTTCCTCACCGCCGAGAAGAAGCGGCGCGACGCGGGCTTCACGGTCGACGTCCGCAACCCCGTCACGCCGCTGTCGAAGCTCTACCGGCTCGACGTCGCCTCGAAGAGCGTCACGCGCCTCACCGACAGCGACGCCTACAGCGTCGACAACCTCGAGATCTCGCCCGACGGCCAGTGGATCGCCTTCCAGGGCGGAAGCCCCGAGCGCTACGAGCGCAACATCACGCAATCGAGCCTCTACCGGGACCTCTACCTCATGGAGGTCGCGACGGGCTCGATCGAACGCCTCACCGAGAACCACGAGGTGGGCGAGGGCGGAGTGAGCTTCTCGCCCGACTCGCGCATGCTGGCCTTCTCGGCACCCGACGATCTGACCCGCTACACGATGACCGAGAACCGGGTGTACGTGCGCGAGGTCGCCGACCGCGGCGGCGCGTTCCGGAAGATCGGCACCGGCTACGACGGCAGCATCTCACCCGGGTTCTGGTCCGAAGACGGCCGCACGATCTACTTCAACGACGGCATCAAGGTCACGAACCAGCTCTTCCGCCTCGACGTGGCGTCGGGCGACGTCGAGCAGATCACGCACGAGCGGGCGGCGCTCAACGTCTCGCGTGACGACGACTCGGGCGCGCTGCTGATCAGCTACTCCGATCCGGCCACGCCGCCGACGGTCTTCACGGTCGACCGGCTCGACGACGTCGACGACCGCGCGCGCTGGCGCCAGCTCGTCGACGCGAACCCGCAGATTCGCGAGCTCGCGCTCGGCGAGGAGATCGAGGTCGAGTGGACGTCGACCGACGGCAAGACCGTGGGCGGCGTGCTGAACCTGCCGGTCGGCTACCAGGAGGGCCAGCGCTACCCGCTCATCGTGTCGATTCACGGGGGGCCGGCGTCGGCCGACGTGCTCCGCTTCAACGGCGGGTACGGCTCGCAGGTCTACGCGGGAGCGGGCTACGCGGTGCTGAAGCCCAACTACCGCGGATCCACCAACTACGGCAACGCGCACCGCACCGACATCGTGGGCGACTACTTCACCCTCGGCTACGACGACATCATGACCGGCGTCGACCACCTGATCGCCGAGGGCATCGTCGACGGCGACCGCATGGGCGCGCTCGGGTGGAGCGCGGGCGGACACTGGTCGAACTGGATCCTCACCCAGACCGACCGCTTCAAGGCGATCAGTTCGGGCGCCGGCACCATGAACTGGATCAGCATGTATGCGCAGAGCGACGTGCAGCGGAACCGCCAGTACTACATCGGCGACGACGTGCTCTACGAGAACTTCGACCCGTACTGGGACCAGTCGCCACTCAAGTACATCGCGAACGCGAGCACGCCCACGATGATTCACGTCGTCGAGGGGGATCCCCGGGTACCGAGCCCGCAGTCGGTCGAGCTGCACATGGCGCTCAAGGTGCTCGGCGTCGACACCGAGCTGTTCATGTATCCGGGGCAGAGCCACGGGATTCCCGACCCGCGGAACCGCCTGGTCAAGTCGGTGAGCGAGATGGCCTGGATGGACTACTACGTGCGGGGCATCGGCGACAAATTCCGCTGGGAGCAGGTGCTCGAGACCCTCGAAGAGCGGGCCGCCGCGGACGGTCGGGTGACGGACGACGGGGGGAACTAGGGAAGCTCTGCCCAAGTAGGGCACCCCGCGACAACGCTGCGCGTTGTTACCGGAGCGCCACGGCCCC
>CBFGQV010000310.1:0-3892 GCA_965651045.1 uncultured bacterium | reverse complement strand
GTCACGAGGGTCAGGCGTCCGGACAAGGCGGTCGGCTCCGTGGTGGCGGGGGCGGTTCCGGACACTACGAACCGGGGTGCGGTGGCTGCAAGCCGGCGGCGGCAGGACCATACCTTGACAGCCGACAACAACGGTGCTTTGTTGTCGAACGACATAGTAACGGATGCCGGGACGCGGACGGGCGCCCCGGTTGGACCGAACGGAAGGGGCGCGATGGGCAAGGAACGGGCAGACCTGCTGCAGGGCACGCTGGACCTGTTGATCCTGCGCGTACTCGCCACCGAGTCGTTGCACGGGTGGGGCATCTCGCGCCGCATTCGCCAGCTCTCCGACGATGTGCTCGACGTCAACCAGGGCTCGCTCTACCCGGCCCTGTATCGGCTGCGTGACCGCGGCCTCATCGAGGGCTCGTGGGGTGTCTCGCCCGAGGGGCGACGCGCCCGCTTCTACCGCCTGACCCGGGCCGGACGGCAGGCGGTCGAGCAGGAGCACCGGAACTGGCAGGTGTTCAGCCGCGCGATCGAAGGGGTCATCGCCGGCACGTAACGGGGGATTCGCGGCACGACGCGAGGAGGGGCAGGCACATGCGGTGGATCGAGCGATGGGCGCGCCGGATACGCTACTGGCTCCGGCGAGACGACGAGGAGCGCGGGCTGGACGAGGAGATGCGCTTCCACGTCGACATGGAGGCACGAACCCTCGTCGAGTCGGGCATGGACCCCGACGAAGCCCGACGCGAGGCCCGCCTGCGCTTCGGCGGCGTGGACCGCTACCGCGAACAGGTGCGCGACGCGCGCGGCACCGGCTGGCTCGAAGACCTCGTCTCGGACGCTCGTTTCGCGGTTCGGAGTTTCCGCCGCGCGCCGGTCTTCACGGTGTTCGCGCTTCTCGTCCTGGCGCTGGGCATCGGCGCGGCGACGGCCGTGGTGAGCGTCGCGTACGGGGTGCTCGTACGGCCGCTGCCCTACCCGGAGTCCGACCGGCTGGTACGGGTCTGGGCGGCGATCCCGACGCGGGGAGTCGAGAACGCCAGCCTTTCGGTGCCCGACATCCGGGACTGGCAGTCGCGCGCCACGTCGTTCTCGCACCTCGCCGGCTACACCACGCTGCCGGGCGCCCTCACTCTGATCGGCGAAGGCGGCGTCGAGGAGGTCTCCACGGCGTGGGTCGTGGGCGACTACTTCGGCGTGATGGGCACGCCGGCGCTCCTCGGGCGGACGCTGCGGCCCGATGAATACGGGGGTGCCGACCGCGTCGTCGTGTTCAGCCACGGCTACTGGCTGCGACGTTTCGGGGGCGACCCCACCGTCGTCGGCCGGACGCTCACCATCGACCACCAGCCCTACGAGGTCGTGGGGGTGATGCCGCCGGAGTTCCGCGCCCCTGACCCGGAGGTCGACGCGTGGGTGCACCTGAGCGTCGTGCCCCAGAACGCGATCCCCCACGAGCTGCGGTTCGTGCGCTTCCTGTCAGGCGTCGGCCGCCTCGCGCCGGGGGTCGACCTCGAACGCGCCCGGCAGGACCTCACCTCGGTCTCCGCCGCGCTCGCCGAGAGTTACCCGGACGAGAACGCGGACCGCACCGCCGCCACCGTGCGGCCGCTGCACGACGTCATGGTAGGCGACGCCCGCCCGGCCCTGGTCGTCATGGCCGGTGCCGTCGGACTGCTCCTGCTGATGGCCTGCGCCACGGTCGCCGGCCTGCTCCTCGCACGCGCCGCCGACCGCCGGAGCGAGCTCGCGGTGCGCATGAGCCTCGGCGCGGGGCGTGGCCGGATCGTTCGCCAGCTTCTCGCCGAGGGCGTCGTGCTCGGCGGGGTCGGGGGCGCCGTGGGCGTCACGCTGGCCTGGCTGGGCGTCGGCGCGCTCGCCCGCTCGGGCACGGACCTCCTGCCGCGGAGCGCCGAGGTGAGCGTGGACCCCTGGATGCTCCTCTTCGCGCTGGGTGCCACCGCCCTGACCGTCGTGCTCTCGGCGCTCGCCCCCGCCCGGCAGCTCGGGCGACGCGATCTGGAGTCGGCACTCCGCTCCGGAGACCGCGCGGGGCGGAGCGGTTCGGGGGTGCGCCTCCGCCGCCTGCTGGTGGCGGGCGAGGTCGCCGTGGCGGTGCTGCTCTCCGTCGGGGCGGCCCTTCTGGTACGGACCCTCGCGCAACTGGAGCGCGTCGACCTGGGCTTCGAGCCGGACGACGCGGCCGCGATGGTGATGACGATCTCTCAGGAAAAGTATCCTACCCGCGCCGACTACCTCGCGTTCTACCGGACGCTCACCGAACGCATGAACTCGATTCCCGGGGTCACGTCGGTCGGGTCGGTGCGCCGACTGCCCACCCGAGGCGGCGGCGAGACCCAGCCCTTCGTCGTGCCCGGTGTGTACGAGCCCGGTCCGGGCGACGACCCCAACCTCGAGATCATACACGTGGGCGGCGACGCCTTCGAGGCCCTCGGCACGCCGGTGCTCGCCGGCCGCGCATTCGACGCGCGCGATCACGCCGAGGCCCCCTTCCGCGTGGTCGTGAACCGCGCGTTCACCACTCGGTACCTGGGCGACGCCGAAGCGGTCGGCCGCATCATGCGCTTCGGCGAGCTCGAGGTGGAGATCATCGGCGTCGTGGCCGACGTCCGGCACGGCGACCCCGCCGAGGCCGCCGAGCCCGTCGCCTACGTGCACCAGGAGCAGAACCCGCGCATCGCCATGGCGTTCGTCGTGCGCGTGCGCCCAGGCACGCCGCTCGCGCCGGTGCTGGCCGCGATGCGCGCGCGCGTCGCCGAACTCGACGGCGAGCAGCCCGTCTCCGACCTGCTGCCGCTGCAGGCGGCGGTGGGCGACGCGCTCGCCAGACCGCGCGCACTGACCGCGCTGCTCGGGGGATTCGCGCTCGTGGCCGCGGTCCTCGCGGTGCTCGGCGTGTACGGCGTCATCGCGACGCTCGTGCGGGCCCGCACCCGAGAGCTCGGGCTTCGCATGGCGCTGGGCGCGGGCGAGGGCGACGTGATGGGCATGGTCGTGCGCCAGGGCATGCTGCCGGCGGCGGGCGGGGTCGCGGTCGGGCTCGCGGGCGCCCTGGCGCTCGCGCGCATGCTCGAGGGACTGCTGTACGGCGTGGCACCGCTCGACCCGTTGGCCTTCGTAGTCGGCGGCGGCGCCCTTTTCGCGCTCGCGCTCGTGGCGTGCCTTGCGCCCGCCCGTCGCGCCGGTCGGCTGCAGCCCGCCGTCGTGCTACGAGGCGAGTAGTCCTTCCGGACTCAGCGCTCCGGAACGACCGGCGGCGCCGGGTGCTCGACCGGCACCAGCGGTCGTTCGGGAAGCGAAAGCCCCAGCGCGGTGAGCTGCGCTCGGAAGTCTCTCACGACCCCCTCGAGCGCGGGGTCGTAGGCGAGGTTCCGCAGCTCGGCCGCATCGACCCGGTGGTCGTAGAGCTCGTCCGACCCGTCGCCGTTGACGATGTAGTGGTGGGCGGAGTCGACCAGCGAGTACATGACCGGACCCCACGAGACCGGATACCAGGGCTGGTTGTCCGACCCCCGGCTGAGCGTCGAGAACACCGTGTCCGCCTCCGCCGGCGGCTCGGTCCACCATCGCGCCAGGCTCCGGCCGGCGATCCCGCTCGACGCGGGGTCGACCCCCACCCGCTCGAGCAGCGTCGCGGCGAGGTCGCGAAGCGACACCACCTGGCGCACGGTGGTGGGCTCGGCGGTCGAGGGGTCCAGGATCAGAAGAGGCACGTGCAGGGCGGGCAGATACAGGCTGTTGTTGTGCTCGTAGAGGCCGTGTTCGCCGAGTTGCTCGCCGTGGTCACTGGTGATCACCACGAGGGTCCGGTCCAGGTCACCACGCCGGTCGAGCTCACGCAGAATCCTGCCGACCGCCGTGTCGACGGTGCGAATCCCCAC
>CBFGQV010000309.1:0-3907 GCA_965651045.1 uncultured bacterium | reverse complement strand
CGCAGGCGAGCACCACCTCGTCGGCCTCTAGCCGCGCCCCGCCTTCGAGCCGAACGCCCGCCACCCGGCCGCCCCGCTCCGAGAAGCCGTCGACCCGTCCGTCGACGAATGCGACGCCCCGCGCTCGAGCCGCAGCCACCAGCTGACGCACGGCCTCACCCGCCTCGGCCCACCCCGCGTTACGACTCAGGTACCCGTCGATCCAGGGGCCGTCGGACCAGAGGGGGTGGCGGTCGGACAGCGCGTCACGATCGACGCGCGCGGTGGGCTCACCCATCGACGCGAGGGTGCGCAGGCTCTCGGACTCGAAGCCCCCGCCCTCCAGCGGCTCGCGAGCGAGCAGAAGAAAGCCCGTACGGTGGAAGAGCGGTCGGTCGAAAAGGTCCCGGTTCCAGGCGTCCCACCCCGTGATCGCGTCGCGTGCGAGCTCCGCGAGCTGGCGGTCGTCGCCGTAGTCCATGCGAATCACGCGGGAGTGGTCGGCCGAAGTGGCGATCGGACGCGGCGCCGGGCCGATCTCGACCAGGGTCACCTGCCAGCTACGTCGCCGCAGCTCGAGCGCGCTCGACGCGCCGACGATGCCGGCGCCGACCACGACGGCCCGCCGCCGTCGCCTCGCCCCGCTCAGTTCCCCAGCGTCGACCAGACCTCACCTCGCTGCCGCATGGCCTCCATCGCCACCGTGTCTCCCTGAACGTAGGCGCCCTGCGCCAGGGCGTAGTAGGTCCACGCGTAGTAGTTCGGAATGCCCATGGTCGCCGGGTCGGGCCAGTGGCCCCAGTCGGGAATTCCCCCGCGGTGCATGAAGACCGAATCGGCCAGCGCGAGCGTCCGGGGCATGTCGACCCAGCGCCCCGTCACAGGGTTCAGGGGCGAGCCCTCCGGCATCGGCACCACGCCGGGCGGCGCACCCTCGGCCAGCGGTGTCGGGTTCAGCTTGAAGGCGAGCCCTTGCCGCACGAGATAGCCGTCGAGGCCGAGCGAAGCCGCGGCGTTACCGCTGCTCGCGAAGTGCACCGGCCGGTCGCCCATGGTCGCATTCAGGATCGCGAGCGCGTACTGCTGCCATGGATAGAGATACGTTCCGGCCTGGAGCGTCGCCCGCACCTCGCCGATCGCGAAGGTGCGCGCGCGGTCGAGCGTCACGTAGCTCGTCGCGATCTGGTCGATGGTCGCGTCGTCGAGCGGCAGGATCGACTGCTCGGGCGGCGTGACGGGGTGGTTCAGCACGAGCGCCACCTTGCCCTCGGGCACCGTCGACGGATCGTTCGTATATACCGCGTCGGCGCTCTCGGGCAGGTACTCGCGCTGGCAGATGATGCGCGTCGGGTCGTCGCGCCACGACGTGCCCGCGGGGCAGGGCCGCGTCAGCGTGCGTAGCTGCTTCGCGTACCAGTCGGTGTTGAGGTACGACGTGACGATCACGGTCACGTCGCGGCGTAGCCCCTCGACCTCCTGAAGGTACCAGAGCGGGAAGGTGTCGTTGTCGCCGTTGGTGAAGAGCACGCCGTACGGTTCGACGCTCATCAACAGGTTGTACGCCCAGTCCCGCGCCGCGTAGTCGTAGTTCCGGTTCGCCCACGGCCAGTTGAGCACCAGGGGGATCAGCGCGAGGGCGAGGATCGGGGCGCCACGCGCCAGTGCGCCCACCCGCTCCGAGAGGCTCTGCCAGATCGAGACGATGCCGAGGCCCGCCCACAATCCCCACACCGAGAAACTCGCGATGAAGAAGTAGTCGCGCTCGCGCACCTCGTGCAGCTCGAAATTGTTCTGCGGATCCGGAATGCTGTAGCCGTACTTGAAGTTCAGATAGTAGACGAGCCCGATCGAGAGCGTGCCGAAGAGCACGCCGACGTACCAGAAGCTCTTCCGGTCGCGCCGGTGGTGCTCCATGGCGCCCCAGACGCCGAGCCCGGTGAAGAGCATCGTGAACAGCAGCCGGATCGGCGGGAAGAGCGTGTCCCGGCCGTCGACGGAGCGCGCCCACTGCCAATCGAAGTACTGCAGGTAGTTGAGGTACTGCGAGCCGAGCGGCGCCTGCCGCGGAAGCAGCGGCGGCTTCAGGTACTGGTCGCGCTTGAGCGCCGCGTTGAGGGGCTCGCACCCACCCAGCAGGCCGTAGCCCGCCACGCTCTGGATCGCGCTGCCGAGGGTCTCGCACTCGGGGGCGGCCTCGTTGATCACCGGATCGAGCTCGGCGCGAAGCGGCAGGAAGAGGTGAATCGACAGCCCGACGAGCACGGCGGCGACCACCGGCGGGTAGAGCTTCCAGTTCAGAAGCACCTGCGGCCGGACGAGCAGAATGAAGATGCCGATCGCCGGCGCGGCGAGGAACGCCATCAGGTGGTTGCCGACGCTCAGCGCCAGAATGAACGCCATCAGCACCAGCAGGTTGTCGTCCTTGCCGCGCCCGAGGTTCTCCTGCCAGCGAATGATCAGCCAGCTCAGGAGCGCGATGGTGAGGAGCGAAACCGTGTAGACCTTCTCGTTGACGTTCGACTGGTTCCAGACGGTGAAGGCCGTCGCGCTCACGAGCACCGCCGCCGCCGCGCCGACGAGCCGGAAGGTCCGGTCGGGCGAGAAGAAGCGCAGCACGTGGTGCACGACCAGGAACCAGAACGCATGCGTGGTCGCGCTCATGAAGGCGCTGAAGAGGTTGATCCTGACCGCGACCGAGAGGCCGGTCGGGTCGAGCAGGATCGACCAGGCGCGCGCGAGCACGACGAAAAGGGGATTCCCGGGCGGGTGGGGAATGCCGAGAATGTGGCCCGTGGCGATGTACTCGCTGGTGTCCCAGAACGCCGTCGTGGGGGCCAGGGTGATCGCGTACAGGGCGAAGACGGCCAGGCCGGCGAGCGTCGCCCAGCCGTAGGGCGGGCGGGGACTCGCGCCGGCTTCGAGGGCTGCCTGGGCCGGGGCAGTGGAGGTCTGCAACGGGCTCATCGGGTCGCGTCGCGGGTGGAACGGGGCGCGTCCTGCGGGCGGACGAACGCGGCGAGCCGCCTAAGATAGCGCGCCCCGGCGCGGAGCCGAAGAAGAGCGTGGCTACCCAGTCAGCGAGAGCACGCCCCAGGGGTCGACCTCGAGGTGCCACCCGGGCGGTACCCAGACCGTGCCGGAGTAGTCCAGGACGACGACGGGGCCGTCGAGCCGATGCCCGGCCGAGAGGTCGCGACGCCACACGCTCCGGGCCTCGAGCGGGCGTCCGCCGTGAACGACCCGCGCCGGGCGCGTCGCCGGGGGTGCGGCGGCCGCGCCGAGCCGGGGTGGCTCGAGCGACGGGGGCGCCGCGCTCATGCGCACGCGAACGGTGACCGCCTCGACGGCCGCGTCGTCGCGACGGTACCCGTACCGACGTTCGTGGAGCGCGTGAAACGCGTCGATCCACCCCTCGGCGGGCACGCGGAGTTCGAAGCTCTGCCCCCGATAGCGCGCGTCGACGTGCCGTTCGGCCACGGCCGTTCCGGGTGCGACGCCGTCGCCCTCCATGGCGTCCTGCACCTGGGAGTGCAGCTCGTCGAGGGTGGCCTCGACCCGGTCGGGTGTGGCCGGGTCGTCCGAGGCGGCGAGCAGGGTGCGCGACGCTTCGTGTGAGAGCGGCGCGTTCAGAATGCCCCACGCCGAGAGCAGCCCCGGGTGCGGGGGAATCAGCGCGCGCGCCGCTCCGAGGCGTGCGGTCAGTTCGGCGGCGTGCAGCCCACCGGCGCCGCCGAAGGCGACCAGCGACAGGTCGGCGGGGTCGTACCCGCGTTCGACCGAGATCACCCGGAGTGCGCGCTCCATGGCGGTGTCGGCCACATCGACGATGCCCTCGGCGGCCTGGTCGGGTGTGAGGCCGAGGGTCCGCTCGTGGGCCTCGAGGGGAGGCGCCACTGCGTCGCGGTCTAGCGCGGCCTCCGCCGCCGCG
>CBFGQV010000308.1:0-3921 GCA_965651045.1 uncultured bacterium | reverse complement strand
TCCTCGCCAACTACGCCGACGGCCTCACCGACCTGCACCTGCCCGACCAGATCGACCACTTTCGGCGCGAAGGCAAGGTAGCCAGTTTCCTCTCGGTCAAGCCGAACATCAGTTTTCACTTCGTCGACACGGACGGGCACGGTCGAGTGACCGGCATCAAGGACATCGTGGAGTCCGGCCTTCGTGTGAACGGTGGATTCTTCGTGTTCCGCCAGCGCGTGTTCGAGTACATGAGGGAGGGAGAGGATCTCGTGAACGGACCGTTCAAGCGGATGATCGCGGACGAGCAGCTGCTCGGATACCGGTACGATGGGTACTGGCAGGCGGTCGACACGGCGAAGGACAAGGAGCGGGTCGATCGGCTCCACGCCGAGGGCGAGCCGCCCTGGGAGGTCTGGAAGCAGCGCGCATGATGGATTTGCGTCTTCCGGACACGGGCCCCGAGCCGCTCCGCGTGTTGTGCATCGGGGCGCACCCCGACGACATCGAGATCGGGTGCGGCGCCACCCTGCTCGGTCTGGCGTCGTCCAGAAAGATCGACACGCGGTGGGTCGTGTTTTCCGGGAGCGGCGCACGAACAGACGAAGCGCGTGTCGGAGCCGATCTCTTCCTTCGCGAGGCTGCATCGAAGCAGGTCGAGGTCCACGAGTTCCCAGACGGGGATTTTCCCGGTGCACGGACCTCGCTCAAGGCGGCGTTCCGGGAGCTGGCCCGGACCGCGAATCCCCACGTGATCTTCACGCACCGCGAAGACGACCTGCACCAGGACCACGCCACCCTCGGCGCGCTCACGCGAGAGGCGTTTCGCAATCACCTCATCTTCGCGTACGAAGTGCCCAAGTACGACGGAGACCTTGCGACGCCCAACCTATACGTGCCGGTCGACGACGAAATGCGGAAACGTAAGGTCGCGCTCCTGCACGAGGCCTTTCCCAGCCAGGCCGACAAGCACTGGTTCGACAGCTCGACGTTCGACGGACTGATGCGCCTTCGGGGCTTGGAGTGTGCGGCCCCATCTGGATACGCCGAGGGGTTCTACGTTCGGAAGGCCTGCCTGGGGAGATGAACTGGCCGGCACGCCTCAGAGGTCGTTGAGCGCCTGCTCGGCCGCTCGCTCGCCGCTCTTGAAGCTGTCGTCGGTCCAGTAGTAGGCCCACTCGCCGTATCGACCACAGGTGCGCACCCCCACGTCATCGAGAAAGCCACGCACGGTCGCCAGCGCCTCAGCGCGGTCGTGGTCGAAGATGATATTGGCGTAGGGAACGAAAACGGCGTCTTTCATGACAATGCGGTCGTCGTGATGCAGCACGCCGCAACGTGTGAGATCGCGGATCGTGGGTTCGATGTAGTCGCCCGGCGAACCGGAGAAGGGCCGGTACTTCTGCGAGAAGTAGATCTCGACCTGCACGCTGCTGCAGCCGTCCGGGACCGTGCTCCCTGCCATCATGTGCGGGAAACTCGCCCGGGGAAAGATGATGTCGAGATCGTAGAAGTAGCTGATCTGGACGTCGGCGATGTCGGGCCGGTCGATGCCGACGTTCACCAGAACGCAGCTCGAGCAAGCCAGCCTGTCGGCGGCTGCCACGACGCCGTCGGGCACTCCACGCACGAGCCGAACCACCTCGGGCAAGGGAATCGACGAGACGAGCGCTCCGTAGCTGGTAGACGTGCCGTCGCCAAAGGTGAGCGTCTTCGCTCGGGCATCGATCACCGTGACCTCGTGCCCCAGCCGAAGATCGTGCGGCGCCGCAAGTCCCTTTACGTACGATGAGAAGCCCCCGCTGCGCGGGTACCGGAACTGTCGAATGTAGTGGACGTTCGGTGTCGAGGGGGTCAGCGCACCGAGCAACATCTCCTCGAGGCTGGGCCGGTACATGCGCGGCCCCATCCAGTCGGTAGTCAGGTTGGCCGCTTCGGTGGTGTGGTACTTGTAGGTGTAGCGACCGGGGAACTGCTCGGCGAAGGTCTCACCGTACGCGACCCGCAGCCAATCCTGATAGTTCTCGATCGCGCGGTCTCGGCCGGTCTCGGCGACGAAGTCCGAGATCACCTGCACGATGACGTCGGGGGGGAGGCCGTACAGATTCGTCTGCGCCGGGTGCCCGAGCCAGCAGCCCTGCCAGTAGTTGTTGAACCGGTAGTCGTGGGACTCGTACTCGCCGCCCACCGCCTCGGCGAAGATCTCCTGAATGCGGGCATCGCTCGTGAACGAGACGTGCGGTCCGATGTCGAAGGTGAAGCCCCCGTCGTACTCGAGCGAGATGGTGTGGCCACCGAGGTAGGGGTTCTTGTCGTAGAGCACCGCTTCCACGGCTTCGGCTCGCAGGCGGTAGGCCGCGCCGCAGCCGGCCATGCCGCTGCCGAGGATGGCGACGTGGCTCATGGGTGGCGCATTTGGCGAGTGTCCCTTCCGGGCACGAGGCCCTGGGCGGCCAGGCGAGCCTCTCGCACGAACTCCTTCGCCAGCTCGTAGCGGTCCCAGCGAGCCCGGCGGGCGAGGAATCGGTAGGCACGAACGCGATCACCGAACCCCAGAGGACTTCGACGAACAGCCTGGACGAAGCGCCAATGAATGCGGGTCAGGTTGAACGGTACGCGCTGTACTCCCGAGGCGTGATACCGACGCGCCTGATGCGCCTCGTCCTGGGTGGCCCAGCTCGATGAGTCCTCGTGCATGCGCCGGAAGAACTGGTAGCTGGGAATTTGGAAGAAGGTGCCATGAAGGCTCATCTCGGCGACGAAGCCCACGTCGGACGAGACATGTTTGCTCAAGAGGCCCGTTCTCCGCATGATGCTGGAGCGCATGAGCCCGAGGTGGTGGTGCACGCGTCCGATGCGTTGGACCACGACTTTGAACCGCTCGACAGGATCGGGCTGCATCAGGTGGAGGTCGTCCTGCCAGCGACTGAGCTCCTTGCCGTCACCGTCGACGAACACCGCGCGCGGGTAACAGAGTGCGAGGCCCGGGTCGGCCTCGAGCGTCTGAACGGCGTCTGCGAGAGAGTCCGCACTCGAGTAGTCGTCGGCGGTCGCCCACCGAAAGTACCGCGAGCGGCACATGCCGAATACCAGGTTATAGTTACCTGCCATGCCGATGTTCGTCGCGTTCCGGTGATAGGTGACACGCGGATCCTGGTCGGCGTATCTCTTGCAGATCTCGCCCGTGCCATCGGTCGACGCGTTGTCGGTGATGATGACTCGAAAGTCCTCGAACGTCTGGCCGAGTAGGCTTTCGATGGCGTGCGCCACATACCGCTCCCCGTTGTAGACGGGTAGCCCCACCGTCACCGGCGGATCGGCTGCTAGGGTCTTGGACAAGCGTGGCTGGAAGCAAGGGGATCGTGGCGCATCATCTATGCTCCAAGCTATGGCCGCTTGTCCGCCCGCTGCAAGGATTCGGGGCCGGGCTCAACCCCGGCCGATACCCTCGTAGCGGTCGAAGTCGTTCGGGTCGAGCATGCGGCGGCCGTCGACCACCAGTGGCTGGGGATTTCGGAGCGCCACGAGTTCGGGTAGCCGTCGGAACTCGCTCCAGCGGGTCACGAGCAGCAGGGCACTGGCCGACGCCACCGCCGCTTCGAGTGATTCCGCGTACTCGATCTCGTAGGCTCGGAGGGCCGAACGGGCCGAGGCGCGGGCCACCGGATCGTACCCGCAGACTCTGGCTCCGCGCTCCACGAGATCGCGGATGACGGGAATCGCCGGTGACTCGCGCATGTCGTCGGTGTCAGGTTTGAAGGCGAGACCGAGCACGCTCACGCGCACGTCCCTGACGTCGGGAATGTGCCTCTCCAACAGGGCGACCATACGGGCGGGTTGCAGGTGGTTCGTCGCCAGCACTGCTTCGAGAACGGGCATGGGTGAGCCTACAGCCCGCCCCTGTGCAGTGAGAGCGGTGACGTCTTTGGGCAGGCAGCTTCC
>CBFGQV010000307.1:0-3930 GCA_965651045.1 uncultured bacterium | reverse complement strand
TCGTCCCACTCCCAGACGCGCAGCGCGGGCGTCCAGGTCACGATGGCGTCGACGAAGTAGTAGAACTGATCGAGCGTGAGCACGCCGTCGAGTTCGGGAATCTTCTGCTGGCTCACCCGCTCGACCGCCTTCACGAACGCCGCCTCGTAGTCGTGCTCCGCGATCAGGCGCTGCAACGTCCGGGTGATGGGCTGCGTGGGGGCGTAGTTCGTGCCCGCCGCGGGCATGTCCGAGAGGAACGGTGCCGGCTGCAGGGGCAGCAGTGGAGGCTTGCTGGTGGCCATCGTGTCGGGTCTCCCTACTCGTTCAGGTGACGCATCGCACTCCGGCCGGTCCGGAGAGGCCCTACGCTTCCAGGCTCGCCAACCCCCGTTTGACCTGCTCCACCGCGTAGTTCGACGCTTCGCGGAGCGACATCGCGGCGCCCCGGGCAGTGGCCGCCTCGTACGCCTCGTCGCTCAGATTCGCCCTCGCTCGCTCGAGCGCCTCAGGGTGCTCCGGAAAGACCCCCGCGGCATCGATCGACGACGCGAAGGTGCCGTGGAGGGTCACGGCAGCCTCGTGGTAGCCGAGCTTGGCCAGAAGCACGACGAGCGCCGCCCGCCAGGCCGAGACCGAGGCGATGTCGGTCGCCTCGCCGAACGACGCGAGCATGCGCTCGAAGCCCCGGAGCGCCGTCGCGGGCTCGCCGCTCCGGGCGTGGAGCGCCGCGATGCGGGGCGCGATGAGGGCCTCCATGAAGCGGTTGCCGGACTCGCGCGATACGTCGACGCTCCGCTCGTAGAACGCGAGCGCCGCCGTCGGATCGGTCGCGTCGAGCGCGGCACCCTTCCCTCCGTACGCCACGGCGATCGACATGGGCACCCCGGCCGACGCGGTCTTCTGTACCACGTCGTCGGCGATCTTGAGGGCCTCGTCGGTGTGCCCGGTCGTCGCCAGCAGGTAGAGCTGGAACGCGAGCATGAAGCGGTCGTGAGCGTCGGTCGGGTGCGAAGCTCCAGCCCTGATGTAGTCCAGGGCGCGGTCGATCTGGCCCTGCAGGAGGGCCACGAACGCGAGATCGCCGTAGGCCCAGATGAAGGGATCGAACGCGGGATCGTCGCGCAGCGCAAGCGCCTCGTCACCGAAGCGCTGTGCGTCGTCGAATCGGGAGAAGGCCCACGCGCTGCTCGCGCACCAGGTCAGCAGCACGGCAAGTCGTCGATGCCGGACCTCACGCGCCCGCTCGACGATGTCCTCGGCCCAGAACGCGGCCTCTTCCCGAAGACGGAACCGCCCGACGTCGCCGACGTCCGAGGCGATACGCGCCGCGATGTCGACCTCGTCGTTCTCGAGGGCCCAACGAAACGCGACGCGCAGGTTGTTGATCTCGAGATCCAGCCACTCGTAGGCGTCGAGCTCGCGGGGGCTTCGCCAGCGTTCGAACATCGCGTCGGACTGGTCGGCGAAGAAGGCCGCATGCCGACGCCGGGCCGCGGTCTCCTCGCCGGCGGCGACGAGCGCCTCGGTACCGAAGCTTCGGATCGTCTCGAGCATGCCGTAGCGCACCGACGCGTCACTGCGCTCGACCTGCAACAGCGATTTGCCCACGAGCGAGTCGAGCAGGTCGAGCACGTCGAACTCGTCGACGTCACCGCCCGCGCACACGCGTTCGGCGGCCTCGAGCGTGAAGCCCCCCGCAAAGACGCTCGCCCGATTGAGCACCGCACGCTCCGGCTCGGTCAGAAGGTCGTACGACCACTGCACCGCCTGGCGGAGCGTCTGATGCCGTTGCGCATCAGGGGCCCGTGATCCCCCGGTGAGAAGCCGGAACCGCTCGTCGAGACGCTCGAGGATCTGCGCCGGCCCGAGCGATCGGGTACGTGCGGCCGCGAGCTCGATGGCGAGAGGAATGCCGTCGAGCCGTTGGCAGATGCGGCGAATGACGTCCGCGTCTGCGCCCACCTCGAAGCCGGGAGAGACGGCGCGAGCCCGCTCGGCGAAGAGCTGCACCGCCGGTGCATCGGCGGCGGTCGACCCGAGGCCGGACACGGGCCAGACGCGCTCGCCCCCGACCGAAAGCGCCTCGCGGCTGGTCGCCACGATCTTCACGTCGGGGCACGCGCCGAGAATCGCGTGCGCGAGCGCCGCCGCGGCACCCGTGACGTGCTCGCAGTTGTCGAGCACCAGGAGGAGGCGCCGCCCCCCCAGGGCCTGCACCAGCGACTGCTCGATGGTCAGGCCCGGCTGCTGCGTGACCCCGAAGACCCCCGCGGCGGCGTGCCCCACGGCTCCCTCTTCGGTGACCGCCGCGAGGTCGACGAACCAGGCTCCGTCGGGAAAGCCCGGCGCCGCGCGGCGGGCGGCCTCCACCGCGAGCCGCGTCTTGCCGAGCCCGCCCATGCCGAAGAGCGTGATCAGTCGCCCTCCGTCGAGCGCTTCGAGCACGTCGTCGAGCTCGCGGTCCCGCCCGACGAGGCTCGTCGCCTGAGCGGGCAGATTGCCGGCAGCCCGGAGCGGCCGTTGGCCGGCCTCGACCCCTGCGTCTCGCAGCGCCGCCGCGAACGCGCGCATGTCGGCGAACCGGTCACCCGGTTCTACCGAGAGCGCCTGAAGAACCGCCTCGTCGACGTGTTCGGGAACGTCGGGGCGGAGCGAGCGGACCGGGTCGGGGGCCGAGGTGATCTTCTTCATCAGGACCGCACGGTCCGTCGGGCCGACGTGCGATGCCTGCCCGGCGAGCAACTCGTAGAGCACGCACGCGAGCGAGTACTGGTCGCTTCGCGGGTCCACCTCGCCGCCGAGCATCTGCTCGGGGCTCGCGTATCGCATGGTTCCCAGCCCCATGAGCGCCTTGGTGGTGCGCTCGTCGGCGTCCTGGCGCATGGGCAGGGCGATGCCGAAATCGGCCATGACCGGCAGGTCGCCCGACATCATGATGTTGGCGGGCTTCACGTCGCGGTGGATGATGCCCTGGTCGTGCGCGTACTGGAGCGCGCTGGCGACGAGGGTGGCGATCCGGAGCGCCTCGTTCACCGGCAACGTGCCCTCCCGGTCGAGCCGATCCTGCAGCGACTCGCCCTCGATGAAGGGCATGACGTAGAAGAGGAATCCCCCGGCCTCGCCCGAGTCGAAGAGAGGCAGCACGTGCGGGTGCTGGAGGTTCGCGGTGGTCCGGACCTCGGTCAGGAAGCGCTCGGCCCCCATGGCCTCGACGGGCCCGGGCTTGAGCACCTTGAGGGCAACCCGGCGGCGATGCTTGACATCGTCCGCCAGATACACCGTGGCCATGCCCCCCTCGCCGAGTTCACGAAGGAGTTCATAGCGCCCCACGAGGGCCGCGTTCAGGGGCTCGATTGGATTGCCTGGGCTCATGTACTGGGGGGACGAGTGCCCATCGGGCCACCACCGTACCCTTCGCGGCAGCCGTTAGCAAGGATCTCGTGCAGGCGTCGCCAATGCCGCCCTCCGGGTCCGCTTTCGGCGAAAGACTGCCGCGAACCGCCCCGTGCCGCTACCTTGCATGCTGCGGGATCCACACCTCGAGCCCTCGGTTCCGGGGGCCAGCCCGCCTCTGCTTCGCGACAGCCTTTCGAGCCGGACGGTCCGGTGTCGTCGCTGTGCGCACCTCACCGGACGACCTCTTGGCTTTCTCTACTCTGCAGTTGCACCCCGCCCTGCTTCGTGGCGTGGACGATCTCGGCTTCACCCAGCCGACCCCCATTCAAACGCAGTCGATCCCGCACGCGATGGCGGGGCGAGACCTGCTCGCCTGCGCCGCCACGGGCAGCGGCAAGACCGCCGCCTTTCTTCTGCCGCTCCTGCACCAGCTGCTCGATCGCCCGAGGGGCACCACCCGGGCGCTCGTGCTGGCTCCCACGCGCGAGCTGGCGCTTCAGATCCTGGCCGACATGCGGGCGGCCGACGTGATGGTCATGCCCTCGCAGGCGG
>CBFGQV010000306.1:0-3939 GCA_965651045.1 uncultured bacterium | reverse complement strand
AGCGGGAACGGAAACGCGTGGAGCCGCGCGCGCCGCCGGATCCGGCGGGCCATGCGCTCGACCGCGTCGTCCAGGTCGAGCAGGAACGGCATGGGGTGCCGGTTGTCGGCCGTGAGCGGCGTGCGCACGAACCCCGGTGTGATCATCGTCACGTCGACCCCCGTGCCGCGGAGGTCCACGCGCAGGCTTTCGAAGAGGTTGTGCTGGGCCGCCTTGGAGGCCGAGTAGGCGGCCGCGCCACCGAGCCCCCCGTAGCCCGCGAGGCTGCCGATGCCGACCAGGTGCCCCCGCCCGCGCTCGAGCATCGACGGCAGCACGGCCTCGATCGCGTAGACGGAGCCGAGCACGTTGACCTCGAGCACGCGGGCGATGTCGTCCGCGCGGAAGGCGTCGACGCGTGTCATGATGCTGATGCCCGCCGAGCAGACGAGCAGGTCGACGTCGCCCAGCTCGCGACGGCAGCGCTCGACGGCGTCGTGCACCTGACGCCGATCCGAAACGTCACAGGGCACCGGAAGCGCGACGCCCCCGCGACCCTCGATCTCGCGCGCGAGCGCCGCGAGCAGGTCGGCGCGGCGCGCCGCCAGAGCCACGCCGTAGCCGTCGGCGGCGAGGCGCCGCGCGAGCCCGGCTCCGATGCCGGACGACGCGCCGGTGACGAATGCGACCGTGGCGTCCATGGCCTCCAACTGGCCCCGCGAACGCGCCCCCGTCAAGGTGGGCCGCGGGTGGCCGCCCCTTGCGCCACCGCGCCCCGGAGCCGCAACACTTCTGCCCGACGATCCCCACTTCCACTGAAACGCACATCACGCGGACCGACCACGAGACCATGACCCGACGCACCTTCGCATCGCTGCTCGCGCTTCTCGCGCTGCTCGCCCTGCCCCTGGCCACGCCGGTCGGGGCCCAACAATCGACCACGCTCGGCGACGCCTGGCTCGAGGGCTTTCCCTGGCGCTCGATCGGGCCCGCGAACATGGCCGGCCGCATCACCGACATCGAAGGCCTGCCCGGCCCCTCGCGCACCTTCTTCATGGCGGCGGCTTCGGGCGGCATCTGGAAGACCACGAACGACGGCACCACCTTCCGGCCGGTCTTCGACGGCGAACGCGTCGTGTCGATGGGCGACCTGGCGATCGCGCCGAGCGACACCATGCAGGTCTGGGCCGGCACCGGCGAAGAGGACTCCCGGAACTCGATCTCGCCCGGCGGTGGCATCTACAAGTCCGTCGACGGCGGGCTCACCTGGGAACTCAAGGGGCTCGAGGCCTCGGAGCACATCGGGCGCATTGTCGTGCATCCCACGAATCCCGACGTGGTGTGGGTCGCCGCCGTCGGCCCGCTCTGGCGCGAAGGCGGGGAGCGTGGGCTCTACAAGACGACCGACGGCGGCGAGACGTGGCGCCGGGTCCACTACGTGAGCGAGCGCGCCGGCTTCATCGACCTCGCCATCCACCCGGAGAACCCGGACGTGCTCCTCGCGTCGAGCTGGGAACGGATCCGGGGCCCGTGGTTCATGCAGTCGGGTGGGCCCGGGAGCGCGCTCTGGCGGAGCACGGACGGCGGCGAGAGCTGGGCCGAGGTCGAGGGCGGCGGGCTGCCCACCACCGAGCTCGGTCGCATCGGCATCGCCTTCGCGCCGAGCGACGGGGACGTGATCTACCTGATGGTCGAGGCGGCGGCGCCATCGGACGACGAAGATCGCCCGTCGGGCCTCTACCGCTCGGGTGACGGCGGCGCCACGTGGGAATACCGGAACGACTTCAACACCCGCCCCTTCTACTACTCCGAGGTGCGGGTCGACCCCGTCGATCCCGACCGCGTCTACTTCTCGTCGCTCGAGTTCACGACCGACGGCGGCGCGACCTCGGCTGCGGCCGCCCGCGAGATCCACGTCGACTTCCACGCGATCTGGATCGACCCGAACGACGCGAACCGCGTGATTCTCGGCAACGACGGCGGCATCGCGATCAGCTATGACCGGGGCGGCAACTACCAGTTCCCGAACACGATTCCCCTGGGGCAGTTCTACAACATCTCGCTGGGCATGGACGTGCCGTACCGGGTGTGCGGCGGGCTGCAGGACAACTACTCCTGGTGCGGCCCGAGCCGGAAGGACGGCGGCGCCATCACGAACCACGACTGGTTCAGCGTGAGCGGCGGCGACGGATTCGTGACGCAGCAGGACCCCCGCGACCCCGACATCGTGTACTCGGAGTCGCAGGGCGGGAACATGGGGCGCTCGAACCTGCGCACCGGCGAGCGGACGCGCCTGGGCCGCCCGGACTGGCGTGCGGCGTACCGCGTTCTCCAGGACTCGATCGCCATGCTCTGGCCCGACAGCACCGAGCCGATGCCGTCCGAGCACCGGGCGCGCATCGAGGCGCTCGCGCGCCGTGCCTCGGCCGATTCGGCGGCGCTCGACCTGCGCTACAACTGGAACACGCCGTTCTTCCTGTCGCCGCACGACCCCGACGTGGTCTACGCCGGCGCGAACCGGGTGCTCAAGTCGACCGACCGGGGCGACAACCTGGTGCCGATCTCGCCCGACCTGTCGAGGCAGGACGCCGAGAAGATCCGGGTGAGTACCGAGACCACGGGCGGCATCACGCCCGACGTCACCGGGGCCGAAACGCACGCGACCATCGCCTCGTTGGCCGAGTCCCCGGTGCGGCCGGGGCTGCTCTTCGCGGGCACCGACGACGGCAACCTCTGGATGTCTCCGGACGACGGCGGTCGCTGGACCAACCTCACGCCGCTCACGACCTCGCTCGTGCCCGACGGCACCTACGTGAGCCGCATCGAGCCCTCGCACCACGACCCGGACCGCGTCTACGTCACCTTCGACAACCACCGCCGCGGCGACTTCACGCCCTACGTCCTGGTCTCGGACGACGGCGCGCGGAGCTTCCGCTCGATCGCCTCGGACCTGCCCACCGGCAAGCCCGACTTCGCGCATGTGATTCGCGAAGACCCGGTCAACGAGAACCTTCTCTTCGTCGGCACCGATGTGGGGCTCTACGTCTCGCTCGACCGTGGCGCGTCGTGGCAGCGGTTCATGAACGGCCTGCCGACCGTGCCCGTGCACGACCTCAAGATCCACCCGCGCGACGGCGAGTTGGTGGCCGGCACGCACGGGCGCTCGATCTGGATCACCGACATCACCCCGCTCCAGCAGGCGACGCCCGAGGTGCTCGCCTCCGACGCGCACCTCTTCACGCCCCCGCCGGCGTTCCACTGGGGCATGTCGCCCACCGGCGGTGAGTTCACGGGCCAGCAGTACTTCGAGGCCGGCAGCCCTCCGTACGGCGCGAGCATTCGGTACTGGCTCGCCGACGACGCCGATTCGGTGGCGCTCACGATCCGCGGGCCGGGTGGCCAGGTCGTGCGCACCTTGAGCGGCGCGGGCAGGTCGGGACTTCAGACCGCGACCTGGAACCTCCGGGGCGAATCGACGCCGCTGCCGCTCTCGCCCTCGGAGCGCCGCGACAGCGTCGCCATGGACAAGCGTCTGGCGCACGTGGCCGACTCGCTCGTGGCCGAGGGCCTCGACCGCGGCGAGGTCGACGAGGCCGTGGCTCGCCTGCGCGCGGGCGGCGCAGGGTTCGGAGGGTTCGGGGGATTCGGGGGCGGCGGCTCGGTCGGGGTGGCCGAATTCGAGGAGCGCCCCGCCGAAGGCAACCCTTCGCCGGGACTGCCCGAAGAGGAGGACGACGAGCTCACCGTGCAGCAGCGTATCATCCAGGCCGTACGGGGCGACACGGGGGGCCGGCGCCGTTTCGGAGGTGGCGGGCTCTTCCCCAGCCGTTCGGCTCCCGCCCCGCTCGCCGGGCCGGGCGTATATACGGTCGAACTCTACGTCGACGGACGCCTGTTCACACGCCCGCTCATGGTCGGGGTGGGCCCCGTGGCGCCGGAGGTGTTCTGAGCCGCACACAC
>CBFGQV010000305.1:0-3943 GCA_965651045.1 uncultured bacterium | reverse complement strand
GGTCGGTGGGCTCAGCGCCGTGTTCGGCGCTGTCGATGGTCGCCTCGATGCGCTCGTACCCGGGGCGGCGGCGCGCGCCCGGGTCGACGAAGCGCTCCGCCACGACACGGAGCGCAACCACACCGCGACACACCTCCTGCATGCGGCGCTGCGCGCCACCCTGGGTGAGCACGTGGTCCAGCGCGGATCGCTGGTCGCGCCCGACCGGTTGCGCTTCGACTTCGCGCACACGGCACCTCTGACGCCGGACGAACGCCGCACGATCGAAGAGGCGGTGAACCGGCACATCTGGGAAGATCACCGGGTCGAGACCCGCGAGACCTCGTATGCAGACGCGGTGGCGAGGGGCGCCATGGCGCTCTTCGGCGAGAAGTACGGCGACCACGTGCGCGTGGTCGATGTTCCGGGCGTCTCGCTCGAGCTCTGCGGGGGCACGCACGTGCGCCATACGGGTGAGATCGGCCTGTTCAAGCTCCTGTCGGAGAGCGGCGTGGCGGCCGGTGTGCGCCGCGTCGAAGCGCAGACCGGGCCCGGCGCCTTCCGGTATTTCGAGGCGCTCGAAGCGCGGGCTCAGGAGGCGGCGCGCGTCCTGCGCACCCAGCCCGACCACCTGGCCCGGCGTGCCGAGCAGCTGCTCGAGGAACAGCAGCGCCTCGAGACCCTGCTCGAGGAGCTCCGGAAGGGCGGCGGCGCGGGCGCCGACGTCGTCACCGAGGCGACGATCCGTTCGGGTGAGAAGAGCTTCCTCTATCGCGCTGTCCGCCTCAAAGCGCGTGACGCCGACGACGTTCGCGCGTGGGGCGACGGGTTTCTCGCCGAGGCCGGCAGCGGCGTGGCCGTCGCGGCGGCCGAGTTGCCCGATGAGAAGTTCAGCCTCTTTACCTTCGTGTCCGACGACCTGATCTCGATTGGCCTCCGGGCCGACGCGCTCGTGCGCCGCGTCGCCGAGGTCGTGGGCGGACGGGGCGGCGGCCGGCCGCACCTCGCGCAGGCTGGCGTCGGCGACCCGAGCCGCATCGACGAGGCCCTGGCGGTGGGCGAGGCCGTCGCGCGGGAGATGGTCGGCGCCTGATGGGTGAGCGAGCCGGGGCGCGCGACCGGAGCGCCTGGCTGCAGGCGCGACTCGACGCCGTGCCCGCGACGGTGCACTTTCTCGTCGACGGGGCGACGTCATCGGGAGAAGACGCCCGTGCGCTCGCCCGGAGGGCCCGCCACGCCTGCGAAGCGGCCCTGCGGCAGGAGGGCGACCACGGTGGAGCCTTCCGGCTTCTCGAGGCCGACGGGCTCGCCACCCTCGCCTCGCTCTCCGCGCTTCTCGAGGTCGACGCCGACCGAGCGCTGGCCGGTGTCCTCGACGACCTGACACGATGACGTGGGCGGCGGTGGGGCAGGGGCTCGTCGACCTGCACAGCCACCTCGTGCCGGGCGTCGACGACGGCGCCCGAACGCTCGACGAGGGTGTCGCGGCCGTGGGGCGCCTCGAACGCGCCGGCATACGGCTGATCGTCACCACGCCGCACCTCGACGTGTCGCTGCTGTCACGGCCCGATGCGTTCGAGCGCAGGCTCGAGAAGGTCGCCGCGAGCTTCGAAGACCTTCGCCGTGAGTCGGCCGCCCTCTGGCCCGAGGTCGAACTCCGACTCGGCTTCGAGGTGCTGCTGGACGACCCCGAGCCCGTGCTGACCGACGGGCGGGCTCGCCTGGCCGGCGGTCGCCACCTGCTGGTCGAGTGGCCGCGGCTCCGCGTACCGCCAGGCACCGAGGCGGTGCTCGGGCGCATCCGGTCGCAGGGTGTTTCGCCGGTCATCGCGCACCCCGAGCGGTATCGCGGCCTTGGGCGCGATCTGGCGTTGGCGGGGGCGTGGCGGAGCGCCGGCGCGCTCCTGCAGGTGAATCACGGATCGCTTCACGGGCGGTACGGCCCCGAGGCCCGCGACCGGGCGGTGGCGCTGCTCGAGCGCGGGTGGGTCGATCTTCTCTCGAGCGATTTTCACGCGCGGCCCCATCTCGAGCCGTACGTCGACGAGTCCCGGGCGTGGTTCGACGCGCTCGATGCGACCGCCACCTTCGAAGCGCTCACGGCCGGGAACCCGCGCCGTCTGCTCGACGGCGAGGGCATCATGCCGGTCGCCCCGCTCGACGTGCCGCGGGGACCGATCGAGCGCATACGTTCGCTTTTCGGGCTGGGAGGCCCTCGATGAACACTTCGGCACCTACACCGGCCGACCACATCGCCGCCGAGGGGCTCGGCGCGCTCGCGGACCTCGCGGCGACCTGCGCACGAGACCTGGCGCCGGAGATCGACGAGTTCGGGCGCACCGTCGAGCACGCGCTCGCGGCGGGGCACAAGGTCATGTTCTGCGGCAACGGAGGGTCCGCGGCCGACGCGCAGCACCTCGCGGCCGAGTACGTCGTGCGCTTCCGAAACGAGCGTCGGGCGCTCCCGGCCATCGCGCTCACGGTGGACACGTCGATCCTGACCGCGTGCGGGAACGACTACGGGTTCGACCGGGTGTTCGCGCGCCAGGTCGAGGCGCTCGGGCAGGCGGGAGACGTGCTCGTTCTGCATTCGACGAGCGGCGAGTCGGAAAACCTGCTCCTGGCTGCGGAAGAGGCGCGCCGCCGTGGGGTCGTGACCGTGGCGCTGCTCGCGCGGGGCGGAGGCCGCCTTCGCCACAGGGTCGATCTGGCCGTCGTCGTGCCCACCGAGTCGACGGCGCGGGCCCAGGAGATCCACCTCGCCATCGGCCACCTGGTGTGCGAGCACGTCGACCACGTGATCGGAGGGCAGGGCGCGTGAAGGACGTGCTGGAGCGCCTCGACGCAGCGCGCCGACGCGAGAAGGAGCAGACGCTCTTCTACCGGGCGCTCGCCGCCGAAGCCGAGGCGCAGGGCGACGCTCGGCTCACGGAGATCCTCAACGAGCTTCACGCCGACGAGCAGCACCACCTCTCGAGGCTGACGGCGCGCCTGCTCGAACTGGGCGAGCCGGCGCGGACGCTGGAGCGCACCGCACCCGCGCCCGACCTCCCGGCGCTCGATGCCTGGCAGGACGTGGCCCGGGCGCGCGAACAGGACGAGGTCGCGCGGTACGAGGCGCTCCTTGCGCACCCCGAACTCGACGAGGCGACGCGCGAGGTCGTAGACGAGATTCTCGCGTCCGAGCGCCAACACTCACGCCATCTGTCCGGCAAGTGGATGTCGGCCTGATGCCTGACCACCCGCGACCGGGACTCCCTTCATGAACGACGACCAGTTGATCGGCGGAAGCCTGGCCGGCAAGAACGCCGTGGTCACCGGCGGCTCGCGCGGCGTGGGCCGCGCGGTGTCCCTCCTTCTCGGGCGCGCGGGGGCTCGCGTGGCCGTGGGCTACCGGAATCGTGCCGACGAGGCCGATGCCGTGGTGCGCGCCCTGCGGGACGCGGGTACCGACGGCGTTGCGGTCGCGGGCGACATGTCCGACCCGGCCGCGGTCATCGCGGTCTTCGACCGAGCCGAGGCGGCGCTCGGCCCGCTCGACCTCGTCGTGGTGAACCACGGCATCTGGCCTCCGGACGACGTGCCGATCGCGGCCATGTCGGACGAGCAGTGGCGCCGAACCCTCGCCGTGAACCTCGACGGTGCGTTCTACGCGTGCCGCGAAGCGGCCCGGCGCGTGCGCGACGACGGCCGGATCGTCCTCATCGGATCGACCGCTGGACAGCGCGGCGAGGCGATGCACGGGGACTACGCGGCGAGCAAGGGCGCGCTCATCTCGCTCGTGAAGGGCTTCTGCGTCGAACTCGCGCCGCGCGGCATCACGGTGAACTGCGTCGCCCCCGGTTGGGTCGACACGGAGATGGCCGAGGGGGCGCTCCGGGCTCCGGGGGGCGACGACATAGCGCGGTAGATCCCGCTCGGGCGGGTCGCGTCGGCAGACGATGTGGACGGCCCGGTCTACTTC
>CBFGQV010000304.1:0-3950 GCA_965651045.1 uncultured bacterium | reverse complement strand
CCGGAGCCCCGCGGCCTCGAGCCCGGGTGCGAACGAGGGCCACGGCGAACCCCAGACCGGCACACGAAAACAGGTGCCGGCCGCCGCGCGTACGGTACGCGGGTTCCAGGGGTCGACCGTACCGTCGAGCGCGACCACGCCGTCCAGACCGAACGCCGCCGCCGTACGAATCAGCGTGCCCGCGTTCCCGGGGTCCTGAATGCCGTCGAGGACCAGGAGTCGGGCCCCGCTCCTCACGAGGCGGGCCGGCGCCGCCGCCGGTTCCCTGCAGACCAGCAGAAGCCCCTGCGGCGTTTCGGTGGCGGCGAGTTCTGCGAAGGTGCGGTCGTCGACCTCGAGCGTGTCGACGCCGCGCGCGCGCAGCGCGTCCAGGAGCGGCGCCGCGCCGAGCTCGAGCCCGCGGGGCGAGACGACGGCGAAGGACACCTCGGCGTCGGCGTGGATCGCCTCGCGCGCCACCCGGACGCCCTCGGCGAGGACGAGGCCCTCGCGCTCGCGCGTGCGGCGGCGGTGGAGCCGCGCGATCAGCCGGGTGCGGGCCTGGCTGAGGCTCACAGGACCCCACCCGCCACCGGGCGGGTACTGTCGGGCCGCCCCAGTGCCCCTCGCCCATCACCCCACCGCGGCCCGTGCCCCCATCGCTGCCCGTCGCGCTCACCATCGCCGGCTCCGACTCCGGAGGCGGCGCCGGCATTCAGGCGGACCTGAAGACTTTCGACGCGTTCGAGGTCTTCGGGACCACCGCCGTCACGGCGATCACCGCTCAGGACACGAGGGGCGTGCACGGCGTACATGCGGTGCCGGTCGCGATGGTGCGGGCGCAGATCGACGCGGTCGTCGAGGACCTCGCCCCCGCAGGCGTGAAGACGGGCATGCTCGCGACACGCGAGCTGGTCGATGAAGTCGCCGACGCGATCGACGCCCACGCGCTCCGGGCCTTCGTGCTGGACCCCGTCATGGTGGCGTCGAGCGGCGACCGGCTCCTGGACGCCGACGCCGAAGATGCGGTGCGGGACCGTCTCCTGCCGCTCTCCCTGTTGGTGACGCCCAACACGCACGAGGCCTCGATCCTGGTGGGTGCGCCCGTGAACACGGTCGATCAGGCGCGCGAGGCCGCGCGGGCGCTGGTCGACCTCGGCGCCGGCGCGGCGCTCGTGAAGGGAGGGCACCTCGAAGGCGACGAGGCCGTCGACCTCTACTGGGACGGCCGCGAGGAACGGGTCTGGCGCCGAGCCAGGCTCGCCACCCGCCACACCCACGGCACCGGGTGCACGCTCTCGGCCGCCGTCGCCGCAGGGCTCGCCCACGGACGACCGCTCGCCGAAGCGGTCGGCGACGCGGTCGACTACGTGGCGCGGGCGATCGCGGCGGCGCCGGGCCTCGGGTCCGGGCACGGGCCGGTCAACCATTTCGTGCCGGCTCGCTCGGGCCCCGGAGGCCGCTGAGCGGCGAAGTCTCACGCCAGCTCTCCGAGCACGGCACGCACCAGCGCCTCCAGTCGGCCGCCCGCTTCGGCGGCGACTTCGATCACCTCTTCGTGGTCCAGCGTCTCGCCGGTCCGGCCCGCGGCGAAGTTGGTCACCAGGCTGAAGCCCAGGCATCTGAGCCCCGACGCGCGCGCGACCAGCACCTCGGGCACGGTCGACATGCCGACCACGTCGGCCCCGAGCGCGCTCAGCATTCGAATTTCGGCCGGCGTCTCGAACGACGGCCCCGTGACCGCGGCGTAAACGCCGCGCTCGAGCCGAATGCCAAGGCGGCGGGCCGCGTCGAGCGCGCGCTCGCGGAGGGCCGCGTCGTAGGCCTCGGTCATGTCGGTGAACCGCGTCTCCGTGCCGTGAACCGGACCGATCAGGGGCGAGCGAGCCTGCAGGTTGAGGTGGTCGTCGATCAGCACGAGCGACCCGGGCGAGAGCGTCCGGTGAATGCCCCCCGCCGCGTTGGTCACGACCATGACCTCGACGCCGAGCGCCGCGGCCACCCGCACGGGCGCGGCCACGATCTCCATCGGGTGGCCCTCGTACACATGAAAGCGGCCCTGCTGCACCAGCACGGGGCAGCCCTCGATCGTCCCGCCCACCCAGCGCCCGGCGTGCCCCGGCACCGTCGGTGGTGGAAACCCCGGTGCGTCGGTGAACGGCACCGCGACCGGGTCTTCGACCGCCTCGGCCAGCGGCCCGAGCCCCGACCCGAGCACCACCAGCGCGCGGGGGCGCAGACCGCGCAAGCGCTCTCGAAGCAGCCCCGTGACGTCGGTGATCGAGACTCCGTGGGCGTCGGTCATACGAGCATCCCCGCGACGGTGGCGGTCATGAAGGCCGCGATCGACCCGGCGATCATCGCGCGAAGCCCCAGCCGCGAGAGGTCGCTTCGGCGCCCGGGCGCGATGCCCCCGATGCCCCCGATCTGGATCGCGATCGACGAGAAGTTGGCGAAACCCGAGAGCGCGTAGGTGGCGATGATCAGCGAGCGGGGCTCGAGCGCACCCTCGGCGAGCATGGACGAGAGCGAGAGATACGCCACGAACTCGTTCAGGACCGTCTTGAGGCCCATCAACTCGCCCACCGCCGCGGCGTCGGCCCAGGGCACGCCCATGAGCCAGGCGAGCGGAGCCAGCACCGCACCCAGAATGCCTTCCAGCGTGAGGCCCTCGACACCGAGCAATCCCCCACCCCAACCGAGCAGCGCGTTGACGAGCGAGATGAGCGCGATGAAGGCGAGCAACATGGCCGCCACGTTGAGCGCGAGGCCGAGCCCCTCCGACGCGCCACGCGCGGCCGCGTCGATCACGTTCGCGTCGGGGCGCTCGACGTCGACCTCGAGCGATCCCGCGGTCTCGGCCTCCTCTTCTTCGGGCACCATGAGCTTGGCGCATACCAGGGCCGCGGGCGCCGACATGACCGACGCCGCCATCAGGTGCCCCGCGATGTCGGGAAAGTAGCCGACGAGCATGCCCACGTAGGCCGCCATGACGCCACCGGCGACCGTCGCGAATCCCCCTGTCATCACGGCCATCAGCTCGGACTGCGTCATGCGCCCGACGAAGGGCTTGATGAGGAGTGGCGCCTCGGTCTGGCCGACGAAGATGTTGCCCGCTGCGGAAAGCGTCTCGGCGCCCGAGGTGCGCATGGTGCGCTGCATGACCCAGGCGGCGCCCCGCACGACCATCTGCATCAGCCCGATGTGGTACAGAACCGTCATGAGCGACGAGAAGAAGATGATCGTGGGCAGCACGTTGAACGCGAAGAAGGCGCCGGTCTGGGCGACCATGCCCGGACTCGGCGTCATCGGGGCGTTGCCAGGCACCCCCTCGCCGACCGGCACGTGATTGTAGACCAGGTCGCCGAAGATGAAGCGCGCGCCGTCGACCGTGAACCCGAGCAGCGCCACCACGACCTCGTTGACCGTGTTGAAGATCATCGCGCCCGCCGGGGTCTTCAGTATGAAGAGCGCGAAGACGAGCTGCAGCGCCATGCCCCAGAGAACGATGCGCCAGTGCACATGCCTGCGGTTGAGCGAGAGCCCCCACGCCACGAACCCCAGCAGCAGCAGCCCCGCGAGCGACCGGGCGCGTTCGCTCCAGGAAGTGTCGAGCGAGCGTCCCACGCCGCCGAGCTGACCGGCCTGCGCCTCGGCCGGAGCCTGGACGACAGCCACCTCGTCGGCTGCGGACGCGGGATCGGTGCTCTCGCCTCTCGGGCTCGGCGCCAGCACGGCGCCCGTGAGAAGGAGCACGAGCGCGGCACTCCACAGCGCCAGCAGTGGAAGCGAAGGTCGGGTCATCGGCCGTGGGGTTCGAGAAGGCGGCGAAGCGCGTCGGCGCGCTCGCCCGGCGCGGGCAATATGGGCCCCGGCGCCCTCAGAGCCAGCCTCCGTGCGGAATCTGGTCCCGGCGCAGCTTGACTCCAGACCGCTTGGCGCCGACGAGCGTGGGGTCGCGGAAAAGCAGG
>CBFGQV010000303.1:0-3967 GCA_965651045.1 uncultured bacterium | reverse complement strand
CGAGATCACCTCGTCGGAGTCGGTGCTGTGGATGATCCAGCACCTGGTCGAGGGTTACGGCAACGACCCCGAGATCACGCGGCTGCTCGACCGGGCCGCGATCTATCTGAAGCCGCAGAACAACCCCGACGGCTCGAACCTCTACCTGCAGACCGCGCAGACGAACCGGAGCAGTGTGCGCCCGGTCGACAACGACGGCGACGGGCTCTACGACGAGGACCCCGCGAACGATATCGACGGCGACGGTGTCATCTTGCAGATGCGGTGGCGCGACGACGAGGGGGATTGGCTGCAGGACGAGCGCGACCCCGCGGGCCGCCTCATGCGGCGCGCCCAGGACGGCGAGCAGGGCGAGTGGTCGATGGGCCGCGAGGGCATCGACGACGACGGTGACGGGCGTACCGACGAAGACGGTGTCGGCGGCCTCGACCTGCACCGGAACTACCCGGAGAACTGGCGCCCGATGCCGGGGCGCGACGCCACGGGCCGGGGCTGGACCCAGAACGGCGCGGGCGCCTTCCCGCTCTCGGAGCCGGAGACCCGCGCGGTCGTGCTGTTCGTGCTCGAGAATCCCAACATCGCCGTGGCCAACTCGATGGACACGCGCGTGCCCATGCACCTGCGGCCGCCGTCGACGTCGCGCTCGGAAGAGCGCATGTATCCGGAAGACCTGGCGCACTACGAGCACTTCGACAGCGTCGGGCTCACGATCACGAACTACCCGTGGGCGGGCGACGTCTACCACACGTACGCGACCCGCAACAACCCCGACCGCGAGGGCAGCCCGCTCTTCGGCCACGGCCCCGATTTCGGCTACTTCTACCTCGGCGCCATCTGGTACGGCGACGAGCTGTGGGACGGCGGACAGGTGGGCGACGTGAACGGCGACGGCGAGGAAGACGACCTCGACCGGCTGATCTGGCAGGACAGCGTCGCCGCCGGGCGTGACTACGCGATGCCCTTCAAAGACTGGGAGGAGTTCGAGCACCCCGAGTACGGTACGGTCGAGGTCGGCGGGTGGCACCCGAAATTCTTCTCGCAGAACGGTCCGCCCGAGGTGCTCGAGCGCTGGGCCAGGAACCAGGCGCTCTTCAACCTCTACATGGCCCAGAGCCTGCCCGAGCTGAGCGCCGACGCGCCCGCCGTGCGGCGCGTCTCGTCCGACGCCGACTCGACCACCTGGGAAGTGCGGGTGACGGTACGAAACGACGGGCGCCTGCCGACCGCGCTCCGCCAGGCACACCTCGTGAAGGTGGTCCGGCCCGACCGGGTGGAGCTCGAGCTCGAAGGACTCCGGGCGGCGGGTGGCGGCGGTGGCTTCTTCGGCGGCTTCGGCGGGGGCAACGACGAAGACGACGACCAGGAGGTCCAACTCCGCTGGCTCGAGGGCTCGGAAGGCGGCGAGGTCGAGCTCGGCTATCTCCAACCCGGCGAGGAACGCGAGGCGGTCTTCACCTTCCGCACCTACGGCGTCGACGAGATCGACGGCACGTTCGAGTTGCAGTCGACGCGAGGCGGGGTGGTGAGGGGGTCGTTCTCGGGCAACTGAGCCTCGCGGCCGCAAGCCATGGGCCCCCGGGGGCGTTTCCGCGGAAACGTTTCCGGGGGCCCGCGTGCGTCAGGCGCGCGTCAGCGGAGCATCTCGGCCAGCGCCACCGCGTTGTTGCGCGCCTCGTCCTTCGCCGCGTAGAGCAGCGTCAGCGTCCCGTCGCGGCCGAGGGCGCGCAGGCGCTCGAGCGTCTCGGCGGCTTCGGGCCGACCGTCGAGCTCCGCCCGATATCGCTGGCGAAACTCGTTCCAGCAGTCGGGGTGCCCGTGGAACTCCTTTCGGAGCGCGTCGCTCGGCGCGACGTCGCGCGCCCACTCGTCGAGCCGCGCGGCCTCCTTGCTCACGCCGCGCGGCCAGAGGCGGTCGACGAGCACGCGCGTGCCGTCATCGCCCGAGGGCTCGTCATAGATACGCTTGGTGTGGATCGGCATGGTGGCAGCAATCTAGGGCGCGCGGAGCGAACCGGGAAATCGTACAAACACGGCGGGGCGGCAGAACGATTGATCGATTTTCCGGCTCCAGGCCGGCTATTCCTACATCGGCCCTCCAACCACGACCCGTTTGTGCGATTGCCCGGCTCACAAGCCCCCCCAGCACATTCGGCGGCACACCTCGGCACCCCAGCTGCTTGCCCGGCCCCTTCGCCCGCCCCATCGTGCCCCGGAAAACCGCCCGCCCGCACACCCGACCAAGCCCGGAGTTGCCTCATGCGTTCCCCGCTCGGCGCCGCAGCGCTCGCACTCGCCCTATCGGTGATCCCCATGAACGCGGCGCCCGCCGCCGCCCAGGACGACGCCCGCCTCGAAGCGCTCAAGGCCGAAGCGCTCGAACGCGTCGACGAGCACGCCAAGCTCGTGCAGGAGATCATCGACCACCTCTTCAGCTTCGGCGAGCTCGGCTTCCAGGAGTTCGAGACACAGCGCTACCTGACGGAACTGCTCGCCGACGAGGGCTTCGAGATCGAGCTCGGCGTCGCGAACATGCCCTCGGCCTGGACCGCGCGCTGGACGCATGGCGAGGGCGGGCCCGTGATCGCGCTGGGCTCGGACGTCGACGGCATTCCGCAGTCGAACCAGAAGCCGGGCGTGGGCTACCACGATCCGATTCTCGAGGGCGCGCCGGGGCACGGCGAGGGCCACAACTCGGGGCAGGCGGTGAACATCGCCGCCGCGCTCGTGGTGAAGGAGATCATGGAGCGTGAGAACATCGCGGGTACGCTGCTGATCTGGCCCGGCGTGGCCGAAGAGCAGGTCGCGTCGAAAGCCTTCTTCGTGCGCGACGGCGTCTTCGACGGGGTCGACGTGAACCTCTTCACGCACGTGAGTTCGAACTTCGGCGTGTCGTGGGGGCAGGCCGGCGGCAACGCGCTCTGGTCGGTGCAGTTCCGCTTCCGGGGCGAAACCGCGCACTCGGCGGGGGCCCCGTGGCGCGGGCGTTCGGCGCTGGACGCCGCGATGCTCATGGCGCAGGCCTGGGAATACAAGCGCGAGCACCTGCGCCCCGCGGCCCGCTCGCACTACATCATCGTCGACGGCGGCGACCAGCCCAACGTCGTGCCCGCGACTTCGACCATCTGGTTCTACTTCCGTGAGCGCGACTACGAGCTGACCAAGGAGCAGTACGACGCCGCGGTGAAGATGGCCGAGGGCGCGGCGCTCATGACCGACACCGAGGTCGACACGATCATGACCGTCGGCGCGGCCTACGGGCGCCACTTCAACAAGACCGTGGCCGAGGTGACCTACGCCAACATCGAGCGTGTGGGATTGCCCGAGTGGAGCGAAGCCGACATCGCACTCGCCAACGGGCTGCAGGAGGAACTCGGCCAGGAGCCGCGGGGGCTTGCCGACGAGATCGGCGAACTCGGCGGGCCCGTCGACCTGAGCCGCTCGCTCGGCGGCGGCTCGGATGACATCGGCGACGTGAGTTGGAACATGCCCACGGTGACGCTCCGCTACCCGTCGAACATACCCGGCGGGCCCGGGCACCACTGGGCCAACGGCATCTCGATGGCGACCCCCATCGCCCACAAGGGCGCGGTCGCGGGCGCCAAGGTTCAGGCGCTCACCCTGCTCGACCTGTTCATGAAGCCCGAACTGGTCGAACAGGCCTGGGCCTACTTCAACGACGAGCAGACGGCCGAGACCGAGTACATACCGTTCATCTCGGCGACCGACGAGCCCGCGACCTGGCTGAACGCCGAGCTGATGGAGCGCTGGCGGCCTCTGATGCGGCCGTACTACTACGACGCCGAGCGGTACGAGACGTACATGGAGCAGCTCGGCATCGAGTATCCGACGGTGCGGCAGCGGCCCGTTTCGGACGACGGGGCGTCCGGCGGCGCGGCGAGCGGTGGGGCGTCCGGTCCCGCGCCGGCACCGGCAGGGGCCTCAGGGGGATCCGGGGGCTGACGCCCGA
>CBFGQV010000302.1:0-3999 GCA_965651045.1 uncultured bacterium | reverse complement strand
GGAAGCCCCGGTCGTCGTTTCCGCCCTGGCTCGGTGGGTCGGCGCCCGACGTCGCACGGCGGCTGCTCGGCACCCGGCTCGTGTCCGAGATCGGGGGGGGCCGGACCTCGGGGGTCGTCGTCGAGGTGGAGGCCTATCTGGGCAGCGACGATCCGGCCTCGCACGCGGCCACCCGTGGCGTAACCGACCGCAACCGTGTCATGTTCGGGCCGTCGGGGCGCGCCTACGTGTACCGGAGCTACGGCATGCATTGGTGCATGAACGTCGTCTGCGGGCCCGAGGGTCTCGCAGGCGCCGTGCTTCTTCGGGGGCTCGAGCCACTCGAGGGTCACGATGTGATGGTGCGTCGTCGCGGGCGGACAGCGCCGCTGGCCGCCGGTCCGGGGCGCCTGTGTCAGGCGCTCGGGATCGGCGGCGAACACTACGGTCACGATCTCGCGCTGCCGCCGCTCCGGCTCCTCACCGGGTGGCGCGTACCGGACGAACTCGTCGAGATTACCGGACGCATCGGCGTGAGCCGTGCGGCGGACCGCCCGCTGCGCTTCTTCGTGCGTGGAAGCGCGGGCGTGTCGCGCTGACGCCCCGTGCGGGCCCCCGGACCGCCCCGACATCCCTTCCCAGCCACCGTAACGGCCGAACGCCATGACGCCATCCGTCGCGGATCCGACCTGGATCTCCGTCCTTCCTCCGCTGCTCGCGATCGTGCTCGCCATCTGGACCCGACAGGTCTACCTGTCGTTGGCCGGCGGCGTGTGGCTGGGCTGGACGATTCTCGAGGGGTGGAACCCGCTCGTCGGGCTCGCCACCTCGATCGAAGAGACGGTCGGAGTCTTCGCCGACCCCGGCGAGACCAAGGTGATTCTGTTCACGCTCGTGATCGGAGCGCTGATCGCCACCATCGAGGCGACCGGGGGGGTGCAGGGGTTCGTGCGCTGGCTGGAGAGCCGCGACCGCGTGCGAAGCGGCAGGGGTGCGCAGTTCCTCGCCTGGGTGACGGGGGTGATCATCTTCATCGAGTCCAACATCACGGTGCTGGTCGCGGGCTCGGTGGCGCGGCCGCTCGTCGATCGATACCGCGTTTCGCGCGAGAAGCTCGCGTACCTGATCGACTCGACCTCGGCCCCGATCTGCATTCTGATTCCGCTCAACGCCTGGGGCGCCTACAACCTCGGAATTCTCGACGGCCTCGGGGTGGAGGACCCGCTCGGGGTCTTCGTACGGTCGATCGCGATGAATTTCTACGCGATCGCGGCCGTGCTCATCTCGCTCGCGGTGGTCGTCTTCGGCATCGACGTCGGCCCGATGCGGAAGGCCGAAGCGCGCACCCAGGCGGGTGAGGTGCTCTGGCCCGGCGCCACGCCCATGATCGACGAAGAGGTGTTGTCGCCCCGGCTGGCCGATGGCATCGTGCCCCGGGCGCGCAACATGATCGTGCCGATCGTGGCGATGGTGCTCTTCATGCCGCTCGGGCTCTGGATCACCGGAGACGGGGTGCTGACCGCGGGCGACGGCAGCACGTCGGTGCTCTGGGCGGTGATGGCTGGACTCGCCACGTCCTGGATCCTGCTACTCGCGCAGCGCATGCAGACCGTCGACCAGCTCGTGCGGACCGCGCTCAAGGGAGCGGGCGGCCTGGTGCCGCTGGCGCTGATTCTCCTGCTCGCGCTGGCCATCAAGGACGTGGCCTCGGCCCTCGGTACGGGCCCCTACGTCGCGCAGGTGACGGCCGGCGTCCTGCCGCCGGTGGTGTTTCTGCCGCTCGTCTTCCTGGTCGCGGCCGCGATCGCCTTCTCGACCGGGACGAGCTGGGGCACCTTCGGCATCATGTTGCCGATCGCCGTGCCCGCGGCGGCCGCGCTCGGGCTGCCGCTCGCGCCCTTCGTGGCGGCGTCGCTCTCCGGAGGGATCTTCGGCGACCACTGTTCGCCCATCAGCGACACGACGATCATCTCGTCGATGGCGGCTGCAACCGATCACATCGACCACGTGCGCACGCAGTTGCCCTACGCGCTCGCGGGGGGGGCGGTGGCGACGGTCGCGTTCGCGATTCTGGGGGCGACGCTGTGAGCGATGCTACGAGGCGACGAAGGGTGCCGAGTGTCACCGCCGGGGCGGCGACATTCGGTGGTTGAGGCCGCCCGGCGGCCGGTCTAGATTCCGGGGCCCTTCTCGCATTCATCGAGGCCCGGAGCCCCTTTCGTGAACATCACCGTCTGCATCAAGCGGACGCCCGACACCGAGACGCGGGTGCGCGTCGGCGGCGACGGGCGTTCGATCGACCCCAGCGGGGTCAAGTTCATCGTGAGCCCGTACGACGAGTTCGCCGTGGAAGCCGCGCTACGCACGCGCGACGCGGCAGGGTCGGGCGAGGTCACCGTCCTGACCTTCGGCGACGCCTCCGCCGCGGAGCAGTTGCGGTCCGCGTTGGCGATGGGCGCGGACCGCGCCGTGCTGCTCGAAGGAGAAGCGTCGACCGACGGCCTCGCGACCGCCCGCACCCTCGCGGCCGAGCTCGAGGCGACGGCGCCCGATCTGGTGCTCTTCGGAGTGAAGGCGGCCGACGACGATCAGCAGCAGGTCGGTCCGATGACGGCGACCCTTCTCGGTCGCCCGTGCGTGACGGCGGTCGGGAATTTCGAGGTCCAGGACGGGGCGTTGATCTGCCACCGTGAGGTCGAGGGCGGTACGGAGATCGTCAAGGTCCGGCTCCCGGCGGTGCTCACCATCACGAAGGGCGCGTTCGAGCCGCGCTATGCGTCGCTCAAGGGCATCATGGCCGCGAAGCGTAAGCCCCTCGAGCAGAAAGCGGCCGCGCCGCACGCACCTCGGCTGGTCGTCGAGGCGCTCGAGCCCCCGCCGGAGCGGCCGGCCGGTCGCATCGTCGGCGAAGGTCCCGACGCCGCGGCCGAGTTGGTCCGGTTGCTCCGCGAAGAAGCCCGAGTCCTCTGAGGAGAGCGTCGACGATGCCTGATATTCTCGCAGTTCTGGAACAGCGCGACGGGACCGTTCGGGGCTCGGCGCAGGAAGTGATGTCCACCGCCGCGTCGGTCGCCGCGGATTCGGGAGGTGCGGCCGACGCGCTCGTCGTCGGCGGGTCCGGCCTCGACGTGGGTGGGGCCGATCTGGGCCGGGTCGGCGCCCGCGCCGTGAAGGTCGCCCGCAGCGAGGCGCTCGCCGCGTACCATCCGGAAGGCTACGCCGAGGTCGTTGCCGAGGCGGTGCGTAGCGGTGGGTACGGAGCGGTCTTCTTCGGCGCCACGGCGCAGGGCAAGGACCTCGCCCCGCGCGTGGCCGCGCTGCTCGACGTGCCCCTCGCGTCGGACGTCACGGCCGTCTCCGCTACGGGTGATACGTTCGAGGCGGTGCGCCCCGTCTACGCGGGCAAGGCGTTCGCCCGGCTCCGTTTCGACGCCTCGCCGGCCGTGGTCTCGCTGCGGCCCAACGTGTTCGGCGTCCATGCCCGCGACGCGGCCGGCACGGTCGAGGATCTCGCGGTCCAGGTCGACCCGTCGAGCTGGGGCGTCGAGGTGGTCGAGTTCCGTGCCGCCTCGGGCTCGGAGTTGGACGTCGCCGAGGCATCGATCGTGGTCTCGGGGGGGCGCGGCATGAAGGATCCCGAGCAGTGGGGCGTGCTCGAGCAGCTGCGCGACGCGCTCGGCGCGGACCGGACGGCGCTCGGCGCGTCGCGCGCCGTCGTCGACGCGGGGTGGCGGCCGCACGGCGAGCAGGTCGGGCAGACGGGCAAGACGGTCGCCCCGAAGCTCTATTTCGCGATCGGCATCTCCGGCGCGATCCAGCACCTGGCGGGCATGCGTACGTCGGGTACGATCGTGGCCGTCAACAAGGACCCGGACGCGCCGATCTTCGGTGTCGCGGACTACGGCATCGTGGGCGATCTGTTCGAGGTGGTGCCGAGGCTCGCCGACGAGATCCGGACCCTGCGCGCCGACGACTGAGCGGCGATAGGGGCGTCCGCCCCGCGTGCGCCCGGGTGTCCAC
>CBFGQV010000301.1:0-4017 GCA_965651045.1 uncultured bacterium | reverse complement strand
ACCCCCGACACGCGGATTATGATTCCGCTGCTCTAACCGACTGAGCTACTCCGGCAGGAGACCGAAAAGCTCGAAATTCGGAGCAGGCGTGTCAAGCGGTGAACGCCGGCACCTTGCGCACGCGGTGCGGCCGCGCGAGGCTCCGGAACGGCGGGTTTCCACAAGGCACGCACGCATCGGGAGTCGACATGGACCTCTCTACCCTTCTGATTCCGCTCGCGGTGGTCGGCGGGGGCGCCCTGCTCACGAGTCTCCGGGTGCTCATGGAGTATCAGCGCGGGGTCATCTTCCGGCTCGGAAAGCTCGTGCGCGCCAAGGGCCCGGGCGTCATCTTTCTCATTCCGTTCGGCATCGAGCGCATGCAGAAGATGGATCTCCGCATCGTCGCGCTCGACATTCCGCCGCAGGACACGATCACCAAGGACAACGTGTCCGTGACCGTGAACGCGGTCGTCTACTTCCGGGTCGCCGACCCGGCCAAGGCCGTGGTGGAGATCGAAGACTACTACTTCGCCACCAGCCAGCTCGCGCAGACCACGCTTCGGTCCGTCATCGGCCAGTCCGAGCTCGACGACCTGCTGGCCGAGCGTGAGCGCATCAACGAGATCGTCCGGAACATCATCGACCAGGGCACCGACGCATGGGGCATCGAGGTCACGGGCGTCGAGATCAAGGACATCGGGCTGCCCACCGAGATGAAGCGTGCGATGGCCCGACAGGCCGAGGCCGAGCGTGAGCGGCGCGCCAAGGTCATCAGCGCCGACGGCGAGTATCAGGCGTCGGAGAAGCTCGCGCTCGCGGCCGACGTGATCCGGCAGCACCCGGCGGCCCTTCAGCTCCGGTTCCTGCAGACCGTCGCCGAGATCGCGGCCGAGAACAACTCCACGACGCTCTTCCCGATTCCGATCGATCTGTTCGCGCCCTACATCGAGCGCGCCACCGGTGTCACGGGCGGGGGATTCGCACAGGCGCCCGGTGCCGCGGCGGACGACGAGAAGCGCCCCCTGCAGCTGCCCGAGGGCGCGGACCGCGCACAGCTCGAAGACGCCGCGCGGCGGCTGCTGGGGCTCGCGGGCGAGCCCGGGAAGGAGCCGGAAGAGCGCTGAGAACGGGTCAGCGGCCGCCGTCCCGGGCCGAGTCGGGCTCGTCGACCAGGCGGTAGAGCACCTCGCCGGGCCGGATCATGCCGAGTTGCTCGCGCGCGATACGCTCGAGCGTCGCCGAATCGGTCTCGAGCGAGTCGGCCCACGCGCGGAGTGAGTCGTTCTCGGCCCTGAGCGCGGCCAACTCGGCGCGGAGCTGTTCGGCCTCGGCGCGCGCGCCCCGCACTTCGAAGACCGAGTACTCGCCACCGAACAGCGCGAAGTAGAGGGCGAGAAGCGCCAGCGCCGGAAAGGCGATCCGTCCGAACCGCTTCATCCGGGTTCGCCGCCTCCGGACCAGAGCGACCGCCCGGGGTAGACGGCCCGGTCGCCGAGCGCCTCTTCGATGCGCAGAAGCTGGTTGTACTTGGCCACGCGGTCGGTGCGCGAGGCGCTTCCGGTCTTGATCTGGCCCGCCGAAGTCGCAACCGCGAGGTCGGCGATGAGGGTGTCTTCGGTCTCGCCGGACCGGTGCGAGATGACCGAGCGGTACCCGGCTTCGTCGGCCATGCGTATCGCGGCCAACGTTTCGGTGAGCGTGCCGATCTGGTTCACCTTGATCAGGATCGCGTTGGCGATGCCGTCTCGAATGCCCTGCTCGAGGCGCTGCGTGTTGGTCACGAACAGATCGTCGCCGACGATCTGCACGCGGTCCCCGAGGGCGTCGGTGAGCTTCTTCCAACCGTTCCAGTCGTTCTCTTCGAGCGGGTCTTCGATCGAGCGGATCGGGTACTTTCGCGTCCAGTCCTGCCAGAACTCGACCATGCCCTGCGCGTCGCGGCGCTCGCCGCCGGACCAGTGGAAGACGTACTCACCGTCGCGGTAGAGCTCGGTGGCGGCCGCGTCGATGGCGATCACGACGTCTTCGCCCGGCCGATACCCGGCGGCCTCGATCGCCGTGAGCACGCACTCGACCGCGGCCTCGTTCCCGTCGAGGTCGGGCGCGAACCCGCCTTCGTCGCCGACCGCGGTGCTCCGGCCGCGGTCGGTGAGCACCTTCTTGAGGCTGTGGAAGATCTCCGTGCCGCAGCGAAGCGCCTCGTGAAAGCTGTCGAAGTTCAGCGGCATGATCATGAACTCCTGCAGGTCCACGTTGTTCGGCGCGTGGGCACCCCCGTTCAGGATGTTCATCATCGGCACCGGCAGCACGTGCCCGCCGTGGGGGCCCAGATACCGCCACAGCGGAAGGTGGTTCTCCTGGGCGCCTGCCCGCGCGGCGGCCATCGACACCGCCAGGATCGCGTTCGCGCCGAGCTTGCGCTTGTTCGGCGTGCCGTCGAGATCGATCAGCGTTCGGTCGATGTCGAGCTGCTCGCGTGCCTCGAAGCCACGAATCGCCTCGCGAATCACCGTGTTCACGTTCTCGACCGCCTTCCGCACCCCGCGGCCGAGGTACCGGTCGCGGTCGCCGTCGCGCAGCTCAACCGCCTCGTGCGCCCCCGTCGACGCGCCGGAGGGCACCGAAGCCCTGCCTCGCACGCCGGTCTCGAGGGTCACTTCGGCCTCGACGGTGGGGTTGCCGCGTGAGTCCAGGATCTCTCTAGCACGTACATCGACGATGGCCGACACGACGTCGCTCCGGGTTCGTCCGATTCGGAAGGTTCAGTGGGAATTCAGGGCTTGCCGCCGGCACCAATGTCGCCACTTCGAAGCGCCTCCACCACCGCCCGCGCCCGCCCCATGAGCGCGTCGCGGTCCGCCTCGTCGAGTCCGTCGACCGGGAGCGCGGGCCCGAGGCGCACCCGGATCGTGCCGGGCCTCACGCGCCAGCGGCCTTTCGGCATGACGTCGCGGCTCCCGCTGATCCCCACGGGCAGCAACGGAACGCCGAGCTTCAGCGCGAGCACGAAGGCCCCTTTCTTGAACGGCAGCATGCGCCCGTCGGGCGACCTGGTGCCCTCCGGAAAGAGTATGACCACCCCGCCCTGCCGGCGGAGTTGCTCCCCCGCTCGATCGAGCGAGCGCACGGCCGCGTCGTGGTCGCGCCGGTCGATCGGAATGTTGCCGCACGCCTGCCAGGCCGGCCCGAAGACCGGAATGCGGGTAAGTTCCTCCTTGCCCACGAAGCAGTACGGCACCGGAAGGTGCGCGGCGAGCGCCAGCACGTCGAACCAGGACTCGTGGTTGGCCACCAGAATGCCCGGCCCGGCCTCGAGCAGGTTCTCGACACCCGTGAGGTCCACCTCCACCCGGCCCGCCCGGAGAAGCGCGGCCGCCCAGCGGCGGGGCGCGCGGTGGCAGGTCTCGGCGAGGTGGGGCGCCCGGCGCCACGTGGCCCAGAGAATCTCGGCGCCGTAACGGACCGTGGCGGCGAGCCCGACCACCAGCACGCGGAGCGTGTTCACGGGGTGTCCGCGCCCGAAGCGAAGTGGTCCCACCCGCCGCCGGCGAGTTCGACCCGCTCGCCCGACGGGCGTCGAAGGTGGACGCCCGACCCCTCCTGGACCCTTCCGACGCAGGTGAGCGGAAGCCCAAGAGCCCGTTCGAGTTCGGGGGCCTCACGTGCGAAGGCAGGCTCCGCCGCGAAGAACAGCTCGTAGTCCTCGCCACCGTGAAGCGCGGAGTCCCGCGCAGCTTCCGCACCCAGCGCGCGGGACGCGGCCGCGTCGACGGGAATCCGGGCGTCGTCGAGCTCGAGCGCGACGCCCGACGCCGCGGCGAGGTGCCGAGCGTCGCCCGCGAGGCCGTCGGAGAGGTCGAGCATCGCGCGGACCCGGCCCGTGGCGGCCACCCGCAGCGCGACGGCGATGCGCGGCTCGGGGCGGGCGTAGCGGGCCCTGAGCTCCGCACCGGGGGCCTCGCCGCGCTCGAGCAACCGGATCGCCGCGGCGGCGGCGCCGAGGGCGCCGGTGACCCACAGGTCGTCGCCTGGCCT
>CBFGQV010000300.1:0-4029 GCA_965651045.1 uncultured bacterium | reverse complement strand
GTCGAGCGCCGTCGGGCCGCTGTCCTTCGAGGCCGTCGGGTTCCTCGGACTGGCGGACCTCGAGCCGAAGGCGCGGGTCGCGCTCGAGCACGAGACGCTCCGGCGGCGCGTCGTGCTCGCGGGTCATCGCGACATTCGCTCCGTCGACCCGCGGGGCCGCTTTCTCGGCTTCGGCAACTCCCTGAACGCCCTCCTCTTCGGCCGAGACGACGGCGAATACTATCTCGCCACCGGCGCCGCCCTCGCGGTGGGCCCCCCGAGCGCTCGGCGCGAAAGTTGGCGACTCGAATTCCACGCCGAGCGGCAGCGGGCGCTCGAGGTCGAAACCTCGTTTTCGCTGGCCCACGCCTTCGACTCCGAGTGGCGGTTCCGCCCCAATGTGGAGGCCGACGAGCTCGACGAGGCGGGGGCGACGCTCACCCTCTCGCCCTGGTGGGGCACCGATCCGCTCGCAGCGCAGTTCGGGTTGGACCTCACGCTCCAGGGTGCGCTCTTCCGCGACGCCGCCGGCGACCGGCTCGGCGCGGCCAACGGGGAGTGGTCACGGGCGCGCCTCGTGCTTCGCTCCGCGCTGCCGCTGGCCCAGGGACGGTGGCGGGTCGGCCTCGAAGCCGCGGCCGGCACTTCGTGGGGCACGCTGCCGCTCCAGCGGCACTGGTTCCTCGGGGGGCCGCTCACGCTGCGCGGGTACGGCGCGTCGACGGCGGTGGGCGAGGCGTTCGCGCGGGGCCGCGTCGAGGTGGCGCGGGTCTTCCCGGCCTGGACGCTCTCGGTGTTCGGCGATTCGGGGTGGGCGGGCGAACGCGACGCCTGGCGCCTCGACGACGCGCTCCACGCGGTCGGGGTCGGTGCCAGCCTGCTGGACGGACTGATCCGCTTCGACCTCTCGCGCGGGCTTACGGCCCCGTTGCGTGACACCCGCCTGGACCTTTATCTCGACGCGATTCTCTAGCGACCTGTTGGCGGGCACCCGCCCGCGCTCCCCGCGATCGAGACCCTGGCATGGCCGGACCCTCCATTCTTCGGCAGCCCGCGACCCGTGTCCTCACCGCCACGCTTCTCGTGACGGCGGCCATCGGGTGCGACGGCGCCCCGGAATCCCCCGAACCCGCGCTGGGAATTGCGCGGGAGCTGGCCCGGGAACGCGTCGGCCAGGTGGCCGACCTGCGCTACAGGCTGCGTCTGCATGTTCCCGCCGAGCGCGCGCGTCCGCTCACCGGCCGCATGGAGCTCGACTTCGACTGGCGAGGAGGCGACGGGGCGCTCGTCCTGGACTTCAAGAACCCGACCGAGCGGGTCGCCGCGGTGCGGGTCGACGGCGAGGACGTGGCCTGGCGCGCCGTCGAGGACCACATCGTGCTCGAGGTCGCGGCGCTCGCGCCCGGGCGTCGGTCGGTGGTCGTCGACTTCGAGGCCGGCGACGACGCCCTGAATCGGTCCGAAGACTTTCTCTACACGCTCTTCGTGCCCGACCGTGCGCATTTCTCGCTGCCGGTGCTTGACCAGCCGGACCTGAAGGCCCGCTTCACGCTGCACCTGAGCGTGCCCGAGGGGTGGGTCGCCGTGGGCAACGGCGCCGACGTGGGGGTGCCCGAGGTGCTCGGCGACACCGCCCGCCTCTACACCTTCGCCGAGACGGAGCCGATCTCCACCTATCTCTTCGCGTTCGCCGCGGGCCGGTTCGAGATCGAAGAGGCCGAGCGCGACGGACGGTGGCTTCGCATGTTCCATCGCGAGACGGACGCCGAAAAGGTGCACGCGAATCGGGACGCCGTCTTCGACCTGACCGCGGCCTCGATCGCGTTCATGGAGGAGTACACGGGCATCGATTACCCCTTCGGCAAGTTCGATTTCGTGCTGCTGCCGCCCTTCCAGTACGGGGGCATGGAGCACCCCGGCGCCGTCTTCTACCGGCAGAGCTCGCTCCTGCTCGAGCCGACCGCCACGCAGGGGGCGATCCTCGGGCGCGCGAGCCTGATCGCGCACGAGACCGCGCACATGTGGTTCGGCGACCTCGTGACCATGGAGTGGTTCGACGACGTCTGGACGAAGGAGGTCTTCGCGAACTTCATGGCGGCGAAGATGGTGCACCCGTCGTTTCCGGACCTGGACCACGACCTGCGTTTCCTGCTGTCGCACCACCCGTCGGCCTATGCGGTGGATCGCACGCCGGGGGCGAACGCGATCCGGCAGCCCCTCGACAACCTGCGCGAGGCGGGCACCCTGTACGGCCCGATCATCTATCAGAAGGCGCCGATCGTCATGCGGAAGCTCGAGCGCACCCTGGGTGAAGACGCATTCCGCGCCGGGCTGCGCGAATACCTGGAGCGCCACGCCTTCGGCAACGCGACCTGGCCGACGCTGATCGAGATCCTCGATGATCGCACCGACCGGCCGCTGGCGCCGTGGAGCGCGGTCTGGGTCGAGGAGCCCGGCCGGCCGACGCTCGAGGTCGATGCGGCGCCCGGAACCGAGGCCGGGAGCGTGCGGCTCACCGTGCGCCAGGCCGACCCGTTCGGACGGGGCCGGCTCTGGCCCCAGACGCTCGAGTTGGTCCTGCCCGACGGCGCGGGCGGCTTGCGGCGCGTCGACGTCGCGCTCGACGGCGCGACGGCGGAGGTATCCGTCGACGGCGTGAGCGAGGTGCCCGCCTGGGTGCTGCCGAACGCAGCGGGGCTCGAGTACGGTCTCTTCCGCATCGGACCGGACGCCAGCCGTGCGCTCCTCGAGGCGCTGGCCGGGCTCGATCCCGCGCTCCTCAGGGGCGCGGGGTGGCTGGTCACACAGGACGCGATGCTCGAGGGCGACCTGCCGCCCGAGACCGTCCTCGAACACGCCCTCGAGGCGCTGCCCTTGGAAGACGAGGAACAGCTCGCCCAGCTCCTGCTGGGGCTGATCGGGCGGGTCTACTGGGGTTTCCTGCCCGACGAGGCCCGTGCGCGCTGGGCGGAGCCGATCGAGGCCGCGCTCTGGTCGGGTGTGACCGGCGCTCCGACATCGACGCTCCGGGCCGCCTACCTCGGCGCCTATCGCTCGATGGCCACCCGCGACGAGGCCCTCGGGCGGCTGCGCGGGCTCTGGTCCGGCGCGCTCGTGGTCGACGGCCTGCCGCTCGGCGAATCGGACCGGACCGCACTGGCCGAAGCGCTGGCGATTCGGGGGGTGGCGGACGCCGATACGATTCTCGCGCGCGAGCAGGAGCGCATTGTGAACCCGGACCGTCGGGCCCGTTTCGAGTTCCTGCGCCCCGCGCTCTCGGCCGACCCGGCGGTGCGCGAGGCCTTCTTCGCCTCGCTCGCCGATCCGGCGAACCGCGCCCGCGAGCCCTGGGTGCTCGACGGCCTCGAGGCGATCGGGCACCCGCTCCGTCGCGAGCACGCTCTCCGTTTCGTGCGCCCCGGGCTCGACCTGCTGGAGGAGATCCAACGCACCGGAGACATCTTCTTTCCCGGACGCTGGCTCGACGCCCTGCTGGGCGCCCACACCCACCCGGAGGCCGTGCGGGCGATCGACGGGTACCTTCGGGGGCGCCCGGACCTCGCGCCCCGACTCCGCGCCAAGGTCCTGCAGTCGGCCGACGGCGTCTGGCGCGCGGCCCGGCTCGTGCACGGCGCGACGGACCTTCCGCCGCTGGAACCGATGCCCCCGACGAACGAGCCCGGGTACGGGCTGGCGGGCACACGTTGAACGCGCTCGTCCCCCGTGGCACAATAGACGACCCGCACCACCGACCTTTCTGATCTGCGAGCTGCGATGACCGCTCCGAGACGTTGGCGACATGGCCGCACCCGTGAGGTTCTGGGGATCGCCGCCCTGGCGGCGAGCGCCGCACTCGGCGGCTGCTCCGCGCCGGACGCCCTGCCGCAGCGGACGTCGGCTGCACCCCCGGGCCGACCCGTCGATGATCTGCTGGGGCGCCCCGCGCTGCAGGCCGTCGTCGAAGCCACGCTGGCCCGCGACGCCGACCGGCTCGTCGAGGCGCTCGGCGACGCCGACCCGCAGGTACGGGCCCGTGCGGCGTTCGGCCTC
>CBFGQV010000299.1:0-4038 GCA_965651045.1 uncultured bacterium | reverse complement strand
CGAGCGCACCGCGCTTCGAACGAGCAGCCCCGTCCCGATCAACAGCACGGCGGTAAGCGCGCACTGCGTGAAGAGCAGACCCCGCTGCGCGCGTCGCCCGTCCCGTCCCGCGCCGGACCCCCGATGGGCCTCGGCGAGCGACCTCGCCGGCGAGCCGACCGCGCTCCGGAGCGCCGGCACGAGCCCGGCCAGGAGCGCGCTCGCGAGGGTGGCTGCCGCCGCGAAGAGCAGGACGGTGCCGTTCAACTGGACCTCGCCCTCGCGCGGCAGCCCGCGCACGGTAGACGCCAGCCCCGCGACGAACGGATCGAGCGCGAGGTACGCCAGTCCGACGCCCAGCGCGCCGCCGAGCGCGCACACCACGAGCACCTCGGAGAAGACCGACCCGAAGAGCGAGCGCCTCGAAGCCCCGAGCGCGGTCCGCACCGCCAGCTCGCCCCGCCGGGCGGCGCCGCGCACGAGAATCAGGTTGGCCAGGTTCACGCACGCCACGCCGAGCACCGCGAGTGCGGTGAAGAGCAGGAACAGCAGGTGTGTGCGAATGCCCCGCACGATGTCGTCGAGCAGGAGCACGGCGCGGGCGCCGAACTGCGCGAGCGCCGGGTTCTCTTCGCCCAGGCGCCGGGCGACCCGGTCGAGCGAGGCGCTGGCCTCGGCGGCCGAGACACCGGGGCTCAGCCGACCGATCGCGCCGCCCACGAACTCTCGGGTCTCGTCGGTGTGCGGGGTCCACATCGTCCACTGCGCGTCCGACTGCATGGGAAAGGTCGAGGGCAGGACACCCACGACGGTGTAGAGCCCGTCTCCGAATCCGAAGGTGCGGCCGAGCGCTTCGGGGTCGCGGTCGAAGAGGTCGGCCCAGACGCTCTCGCTGATGAGCGCCACCGTTTCCTGGCCTGCGAACTCGCTCTCGCTCGGAAGGCGCCCGAGCGCGGGCGGCATACCCACGGCCTCGAAGAACCCTGCGTCGACGTTCAGGCCGTACGCGCCCTCGAGCGAGCGATCGCCCGCGGTGATCGGTTCGCGCGTACGCGAGAACGAGCCCACCGCCTCGAGCCCGACCGGGTTCTCGCGCCACGCGTCGACGTGGTCGGCCGAGGCGTGATGCCAATCCCACAGCGAGCGGAAGAGGGGATTGTCGGAGGTGCGCCACTCGTCGCTCTTCAGATAGAGCGTCACGATGCGGTCCGAGCCGGGAAACGGGAGCGGCCGGAGCAACACCCCCTCGGTCACGCTGAAGAGCAGCGTCGCCGCGCCGAGCGAGAGCGCGAGCGTCACGATGCCCGTGAGCGCGAAGGCCGGTCGCCGCGCCAGCGACCGGGCCGCGATTCGAAGCTCCTTCGTCCAGTCCGCCATCGCCACCCCTCCCGTGTCTTCGGATCTCGACCGGCCGCGGCGCCTGAGGCTCGCGTACGGCACCCTCACCACCTCGGCCCAGTACCATCGCCAGGCGGCGAGGCGCCCCGCGCGCCCGGTGCGCCGACGGAATCCCTCTTCGAGATCGCCCTCGATCGCGTCGCGGATCGCGGTCGGGAGCAGCACGCGAAGCAGCCACCGGGCGAGGGCGGGCGGGCGCGGGCCCTCCGCGTCGGGCGCGGTGCTCACCCGGCGCGCTCCGGCACCGCCGCTCCCTTCCACATGCGATCCATCGCCTCTCGCGTGCGCCGCAACGCCTCGACACCCTCGGGCGTCACACGGTAGAGGCGTTTGGCCCGGCCGCCACGCGTCGGGCTGGGCGCACCCAACGAAGAGGCGGCCTCGCCGCGCTCTTCGAGGCGCATGAGCGTGTTGTAGATCGATCCGACCGATATCTTTCGGTCGGCGCCCTCTTCCAGCGCTTCCTGAATGGCGAGGCCGTACGCCTGATCGCCGGCCTGCAGCACGGCGAGTAGCACGAGGAACTCGAGGTCGGTGAGCATGTCGGCCATGGGAACCCCTTGCGGTGCGTCGCGGCTCGTGCCGGTGGTCGATTATTTCGTAATCATAGATAAAATATGCGAGACCTGCAACGCCATGCTCTGAAAGGCTTCTGCCGATGATGACGATCCGAGCCATGCGTGCTGCCGACTGGCCCGCCGTGCGGGACATCTACCGGCAAGGCATCGAGACCGGGAACGCGACGTTCGAGAGTGAGCCGCCCGAGTGGGGGGCGTTCGACGCCGGCCGCCTCGCATCGCCGCGTCTCGTCGCAGTGGACGACGTCGGGCAGGTGCTCGGATGGGCGGCGCTCAGCGCCGTCTCGTCGAGGTGCGTCTACGGCGGAGTGGCCGAGGTGAGCGTCTACGTCGCGGCCGACGCGCGGGGGCGCGGCGTCGGGTCGGCGCTCCTGCAGGCGCTCGTGCGTGACTCGGAAGCGGCCGGTCTCTGGACCCTTCAGGCGGGCATCTTTCCCGAGAACGAGGCCACGCTGGCGCTCCACCGGAAGTTCGGCTTCCGCGAGGTCGGCCGGCGGGAACGCATCGGCAAGCACGAGGGCCGCTGGCGCGACACGCTGCTGCTCGAGCGGCGGAGCACGGCCGTGGGCGTGGAGTAGGCGCCACGTTTCCGCGGAAACGTTTCCGCGGAAACGCCCCGCGCCGAGATTCGCGTGGCTCCGGGCACTACTCGGCGCGTAGTGCCGTGATCGGGTCGGCCCGGCTGGCGCGCACCCCGGGCACCAGCGCGGCCAGCGCCGCGGTGGCGATGAGCGCCGCGGCGGCCGCGCCGTAGCTCAACGGGTCGAAGGGCTCGACGTCGACCAGGAACGCGCCGAGCGCCCGGCTGGCGAGCGCGCCGAGCCCGAGGCCGAGGGCCAGCCCGATCGCCGCCACCCCCACGCCCCGCGTCACCACCTGGGCGAGCAGCCGTGGGCGGGCCGCGCCGAGCGCCGCCCGCACGCCCAACTCGCGCGTGCGCCGGGCGACCTGGAAGGCCAGCAGGCCGTAGACACCGATCGCCGCGAGCAGCAGCGCCAGGCCGCCGAACCCGGCGAGCAGGCCGGTGACCATGCGGCGTTCGGCGAGCAACCCGCCGACGCGCTCGTCGAGGCGGCTCAGGTCGACGGCCACGCCGGGGTCGACCTCGCGCACGGCGCCCCGGATCGCGGCGCCGACGGCCGCCGGGTCGGCCGCCGCAAGGTCGGGGTCGGCCCGGACGATCAGGTAGTGGGCGCCGAGCCAGAAGGGCACCTGCGCACCGACGACGTACATGTGCGGGCTGGGCTCGTCGTCGAAGCCCCCTTCGAGCGCGTCGCCCACCACGCCCACGATGGTGAGCCACGCGGCCGCTTCGGGGTCGGCGCCGCCCTCCATGCTGAGCGCCCGGACCCGGCGGCCGAGCGCCGCCGACTCGGGCTCGCCCGGCCAGTACGCGCGCACGAACGCTCGGTTCACCACGGTCACGCGGTCCGCGCGCTCGTCGTCGGACGGCGCGAAGGCGCGCCCGCTCAGCACCGGCGTGCCGAGCACCTCGAAGTACCCGGGGGCGACCGCGCTGTAGCCTGCGCCGACGTCATTTCCGGACGGTCGGTCGTCGAGCTCGATGAAGCCCGTGCCGTTCCGCCCGGCGGGCATGCGGTTCGCGAGGGTGGCCCCGTCGACCGCCGGGTGGCGCTCGAGCCTCGCCAGCACGTCACGCGTGAACGCCCGGCGCGCGTTGGCGCCGGCGTCGTCGAGGCCGACGGCGCCCGCGGTACGGAGGGCCACACGGTACCGGTCGCCGTCGAGCGCGAGGTCGCCGACGTACACGCCGCGGGGCTCGAAGCCCAGATCGCGCGACACGAGCTGCTGGAAGCTCCGCACCAGCAGGCCTCCCGACACGAGGAGCGCCGCCGCGAGTGCGACCTCGCCGATCACCAGCGCGTTGCCGAGTCGGGTCGCGCCGTGCCGCCGCCCGCCGCCCGCCGTGCCGCGAGCGGTGCCCTCGACCGCGCGGGCCAGCGAGCGGCTCCGGATCGCGGGAAGCGCGCCGCTCGCGAGCGCCGCGAGCGTGGTCAGGGCGAGCGCCGCCCCCAAGGCGCGGGCGTCGAGGGCCAGCGCGTCGCCACCCGGAACCAGCCCC
>CBFGQV010000298.1:0-4049 GCA_965651045.1 uncultured bacterium | reverse complement strand
ACACGCCCACGGCCAGCGCCAGGATCATCAGGGTCGTGGCGCCCAGCGCGATCCGGATCCAAGGTGGTGATGCCATGCCCGGAAGTTCTCCGAGCCCGCCGAGCGCGCAACCCTCCGAACGGACCTCGTGTCCCACGACATGAGCGAGGGGCCAGGTGAGCCGCGACGGCGATCACGTCGGAGCCCTGGCCCGCGCTCGAGAAACGGGAGCACCCGACGGTTGAACGAACAACAGATCATCGACGAGGCCCGGCGCGGCGACGCCGCCGCGTTCCGACGCCTCTACGACACGCACGTGGACCGGGTCTACCGGCTCACCTACCGCATGTGCGGCGACGACGACATGGCACGTGACTTCACGCAGGAGGCCTTCGTGAGAGCCTACCGCAAACTGGACCAGTTCCGCGGCGACGCCGCGTTCTCGACGTGGATGCACAGCATTGCGGTCTCGGTGGCCCTGAACGGGCTCCGGAAGGTTGATCGCCACCGCAAACGCGAACGTTCGCTCGAGGACGCGGCACCGCTCGCCGCACCGGGGCGGGGGCCCGCCGATCCGCACCTGAGGGACCGCCTGCGGAGCGCGATCGACGACCTGCCCGAGATCTACCGCACGGTCTTCCTGATGCACGACCTCGAGGGCTTCAACCACGCCGAGATCGCCGAGGCGCTCGACGTGGCCGAGGGCACCTCGAAGGCCCGCCTGAGTCGTGCCCGGGCCCGCCTGCGCGAGCAGCTCGGCGATCTCGTGGAGGCCGTTCGATGAACGCCCCCTTCGAGCGCGGCCCGGGGGATTCGCGGCACGACGCCCTCACCCGGCTGGCGCGCGACGCGTACCACCGACCGCCGCCGACGCCTGCCGAGCCCATGTGGGCGGCGATCGAGGCGCGTCTCGCGGAACCTGCGGGCGGCACGGACGCCGCCGGCGGGCACCCGGAGGGCGTTCTGCCTCTGGCGCCGAGACGCCCACGCTGGGCCCGGGCGACGGGCCTCGCGGTGGCCGCGTCGGCGATTCTCGCGCTGGGTGTGGGGCTCGGGCGCATGACGGCCGGCCCCGACGCGGCCACCCTGGCGGAGGCTCCCACGGCGAGTCGGCCGACGGGCGAGCGAGCGGGGCACGAAGCGAACCGGGGCGGCGCCGTGGCGCACCTGGCGACCGACCACCTCGACGCCACCGCGTCGTTGTTCACCTTCGTTCGCGCCGACGCGCGGGCGGGCCGGGTCGAGCGCGGCGTGGGCCCGTGGGCGAGGTCGCTCCTCACCGACACGCGGCTCCTGCTCGACACCGGTGACGCCCTCGATCCGGCGCTGCGGGAGCTCCTGTACGACCTGGAGATCCTCCTGGCCCAGGTCGCGCTTCTCGACGACACGCAATCCCCCGAGAGAGCGCGCGAAGAATTGGCGCTGATTCTCCAGGGACTCGACCAACAATCCATGATGACCCGGCTCCAGGCCGCCGTTCCGGCGGGCGGGCTTTCGGGAACCTGACCGAGAGGAGACGACGATGCGAACGACGACGAGGTGGGCCCTGATCACTGCGGCGCTGGTGGCCCCGACGGCGCTGGCCGGTACCGCTCCGGCGCAGACCCCGGGGCCCGAGGCGCGTGAGGCGCTGGTGGCGGCGCCCGACCAACGGCGGGCGATGGCCCCCGAGCCCTGGCTCGTGCAGGACCCGGCCGACTCGCTCTACCGGGCGGCGCGCGAAGCCCTGAACGCCCGGCGGTTCGAAGACGCCGCGCGGCGGTTCGCCGAGCTGCGCGACCGCTACCCACGTTCGGGCTACGTGGCCGACGCCTACTACTTCCAGGCTCTGGCCCTCTCCCGCGCCGGGTCGGAAGCGCGGCTCGCCCAGGCCCACGAGCTCCTGACGCTCCAGCGGCAGCGGCACCCGAATGCGGGCACCGCGGCTGACGCCCGGGCCCTGGAGGTGCGCATTCAGAGCGAACTCGCGCGGCGCGGCAACGCCGACGCCGTGGTCGCCGTCCGGCAGTCGGCGAGCGCCGCCTGCGAGGGTGAAGACCAGGCGGTGCGGACCATGGCGCTGAGCGCGCTCCTGCAGATGGATGCCGAGCGCGCCCTGCCGATCTTGAGAGAGGTCCTTCGCGAGCGCGACGAATGCAGCGCGGCGCTCCGCAAGCAGGCCGTCTTCCTCGTGGCGCAGCAGATGACCGACGAAACCGTCGACATTCTGCTCGATCTGGCGCACCGGAACCCGGACCCCGACCCGGAGGTGCGCATGGCGGCGGTGTTCTGGCTTTCCGAGGTCGACCGCCCCGAAGCCGTCGACGCGCTGGTGGGGCTCCTCGGCGCCGGTGACCTGACGCCTGAGGTCCGCGAGCGGGTCGTCTTCGCCCTCGGGCAGCACGACGACCCGCGCGCCGCCGAGGCGCTGCAGCGGTTCGCGCGCGACGGGTCGTCTCCGACCGAGCTCCGGGCCCGCGCCATCTTCTGGATGAGCCAGCAGGGCAACGCCGAGTCGGCGACCTTCGTGCGCGACCTCTACGGCTCGCTCCAGAACGCCGAACTCAAGGAGCGCGTGCTGTTCGCCGTCGCGCAGGACCCCTCGCCCGAGAGCCGCGCGTGGTTGCTCGCACGAGCCCGCGACACGGGCGAGAGCGTCGAGGTTCGGAAGAAGGCGCTGTTCTGGGCCGGGCAGGCGGGCATGAGCGCCTCCGAGGCCGCCGAGCTCTACCGGACGTCGCCCGACGCGGAGATGAAGGAGCAGGCCCTGTTCGTGCTCATGCAGCTCGAAGAGGACCGGGGGCAGGCGGTCGACGTGCTGATGGACATCGCCCGGAACGAAGACGACCGGCGCCTGCGCGAGCGCGCGATCTTCTGGCTCGGCCAGAGCGACGACCCGCGGGTCGCGCCCTTCCTGCTCGAGCTCGTCCGCGGAGGCGGGCAGTGAAGACGTGGGCGGGGCACGCGGGTTCCGTGGGCCCTGCCGCGTGGCGTGGGCTCGCGACGCTCGGGGCCGCCCTTACGGTCGCGCTGGCCGCGGGGCCCGTGCCGGGGTACGCCCAGAGCTTGGCCGATCGGGTTCGCGCGGCGGCGCCGGCCCCCGTCACCTTCTCGATCGAGCTCCGCGACGAGGTGGAAGTGTGCGAGCGCGGCAACGTGCGCATGCGGTCGGGCGACGAGGGTCGAATCGTCATGGGGGATTCCCGAGACGACGGGCGTCGGTGCGTGCACGACAGGGCGCATGTGCGCGTCGATCAGGACGCGGAGGGGCGCCCGACCCGCCTCGAGCTCCTGCCGGGCCCGCCCGGCGGTGACGCGCGCTCGCTCGGGGCGGTGCCTGCGGCGCAGGCGGCGGACTACCTCTTCGGCCTGGCCGAAGGCGGAGCGGGCGCGACGGAGCGGGCCATGCGGAACGCCTTGATGGCCACCACATTGCTGCGGGGCGTCGACCCCGCGCCGAGGCTCCTCGCGCTCGCCTCGGACCACGACGCACCGCCTGAAGCCCGAAAGACGGCCCTCTTCTGGGTCGCGCAGGTCGCCGCGGGGCGGATCAGCACGGAGCTCGCGGGCATCGCGGCCCACGAAGCGGAGGACCAGGAGGTGCGTGACGCGGCGGTCTTCGCGCTGAGCCAGCGTCCGGACGGCGAGGCGGTGCCCGCGCTGGCCGACCTCGCACGCACCGCTCCGCACGTCAAGACGAGACGATCCGCGCTCTTCTGGCTTGCCCAATCCGACGATCCGCGCGTCGCGGAACTCTTCGCCGACCTCATTCTGCGGGGTCCCCTCGGGGGCGGCTGAACCTCCCCCGGCAGCAGGGCGCGACGGTGGCGGGCGCCGGAAGCGTGGTGTAGAATGGACATACGGGCTCGACTTCCTGGGCGAGCCTACTCGTTCCCGCCCGCGCTACATGGCCCCTGTCTCGTCGCGCCCGATCTCGCTGCTGCTCGTCGACTCCGACCCCGAGCGGGCCGAACGCCTCGCCGTGGAGCTGGCCGACGACCCGGGTCGCGGCCCTCGGCTCGTCTCCGAGGTCGCAGAAGAGCTCGCCGAAGCTCTTCGTCGCATCGCTCAGGGGGGAATCGACGCCGTCG
>CBFGQV010000297.1:0-4050 GCA_965651045.1 uncultured bacterium | reverse complement strand
GAGATCGAGATCGGCGACCACGCGCGGCGCCTGGGTCGGGTCGTCCCACACCACGGCGGCCCCGTTCTGCAGGCCGTAGATGACGTTCTGATCAGTCACGCCGGCCACGACGGCTCCGTTGCGTCCCCCGGTCCCCGCAAGTGCCGTGATGGGGTCGTTCGGGTCTCCGCTCCAGAATCCGTAAAGGTAATCCCCACGCGATCCTTCCCTCGCGGTGACCACGACCGAGCCGTCGTCCAGGATTCCGTCGGGGATCAGATAGGCGTAATGGCTGATGCCGGGTGCCATGGCGACGTCGACCGTACTGCGATCCGCGCTGACGGTCACCACGGCCAGCCCACGCTCGAGCCAGGGAAGCGCCCCCGCGGGATCGTCCACCTCGAGCCGCACGACCACCTGGCCCGAGGCGTTCATGCCGCGGCCGCTCACGACGGTACTGATTCTCGTCCACTGGAGGTCCGGAACCAGGACCGGCTCGGGAAAGTCCGTGGGCTGAAGGAACCGATGATCGCCGGGTCCGTACGGGGGGTCGAGCACGAGAATGCGGCCCCCATCGTCGGCGAGTGTACGGGCCGTACCCGAGACGCGCCCGGAGGCGTTGATGGTCATGGCGTACATGTCACCCTCGTCGACGAGATCGTTGTCCGCGATGCAGTCCATGGTCGCGTCCGCGATGTCGTAGACGAACCCACAGTAGTCCCTGATCGCACCCACGAGCCGGTGACCGTCACCGGTCGACGCCGCATAGTAGACCGTCAGGGCGCCCAGTTCCGGATCGATGCCCTCGAGTACCGCCCCGCTCACCGTGGGCATCGCCCCACCGTCGCCACCGTCACCGCCGTCGCCGCCATCACCACCACCTCCGCCACCCCCGCCGGGCCCGCCGCCCTTGCCGTTGCCGCCCTTGGCCTCGGCCGTGACGACGTCGGGAGAGGTGAGGGTGTCGTGGGTGTCGGCCTCGCAGGCCACGAAGGCGAGCGCCGCCAGGAGCACGAAGAGGGGTCGCAGTGGTTGCAGGGGTCGAGTCGAGGAGGGAAGCATCGGTAGACTCCAGGTCAGAAGGGTGATGGAAGACAGGTTGTACGCCGGGCCGACGCGGCGCATGGTGCACGATGCATCACGGGCCCTGGCAGGAGGGGTGCCCGTTGGCGATGACCCGGGCCACCTCGTTACGCTCGTGGATTCCGAGCTTTCGCAGGACCATGGCCGAGTGCCGGCGCGCGGTGTTGGGCCGGATCTCGAGTTCGCGCGCGATCTCCTTGGCGGTCCGGCGCTCGGCCATCAGGAGTGCGACCTGGGCCTGGCGCGGCGTGAGCCCGAACCGCGATACCAGGTCGGCCGGAGGCACCTGCGTGAGGCTCTTGATGAGCCTGCCGCGGTTCCAGCGGTCCTGACCGCCGACCACCCGACCGTTCTTCCACTCGAACTGGGTGAGACCGTGGACGCTCACCGCACGTCCGGACGGAGGAATGCCGAGCCCCGGGCCGGTGTGCGTTCCGGTCAGGTGCCACGAGACCACGCTCCGGTCTCCGTCGACCAGCGTCTGCAGAACCTCGACGCGAAGGTCCGAGATGGCGCTGGTCATGGCGTGGAAGTAGGCCCGCAGGTCCTCTTTGCCTACGGGTGCGGGTGCGCCCTCCATGTGGCCGCGGAGCTCGTCCGAACAGAGCTCGTCGATGGTCGCTTCCCGCTGCCGGTTCCAGATCTCGTCGAACCAGCGCAGGGTGAGCGTTCGAAGGTCGTGCGGGGCGTTCGGGTCGTCGGGCGGCACGGCGTGGTCCTCCACGAGGGCGTTGGCACCGAGTTGGACGGACGCGCCCTCGGCGTTTTCCGTCGTCGCCCCGGGGGGAACGGGCCGGGCGCCGGGCGGTAGAAGCGGGCGCCATGCGCTTCTTCCGTCGTGCCACCCCCGCTGCCCCCGGTGCCCCCAGGGCCCGCGGTGCCCTCGCCCTCCGCGTGCCAGCGCTCGCGCTCGCCGCCCTGCCGCTGCTCGCGTGCGATCCGTCGGCCGCGGCCGAGTCGCCCGACGCCGCGGCCGTGCCGCTCGAGCAGCCCGTGTCGCTGCCCGACCTCGCGCTGCCCGCGGCCGACGGCACGCCCTACCACTTCGCCGAGCGGGGCGAGGGGCGCATCGTGCTGCTCTTCTTCGGCTACACGTACTGCCCCGACATCTGCCCGGTGCACCTTGCCAACCTCGGCGCGGTGCTCCGCGATCTGCCGCTCGAGACGACGCGCGAGATCGAGGTGGTCTTCGTGACCGCCGATCCCGAGCGCGACACCCCCGAGCGGCTCACCGAGTGGCTGGGCGCCCTGCACCCCCGCTTCGTCGGGGTGCGCGGCACCCGCGACCAGGTGAACGCGCTCGAGCGCTCGCTCGGGCTTCCTCCCTCGGCGGTCGACGCGACGGCGGGCCCCGGCGGATCGTATCTCGTCGCGCACGCGGGCCAGATCCTGGTCTTCGACCGCGACGGCACGGCCCGCTACGCCTACCCGTTCGGCGTGCGCCAGCGCGACTGGCGACGCGACCTGCCGCGTCTGGTGCGCGGCGAGACGCCCCCCCTCGTGCGCGCGGCGCCGGGAGACGACTGACATGCAGTGGTGGTGCGCGGCGACCGACACGGCGTGGAGCTGGCGCTGGCAGGCGTACCCGGGCGTGTGGCTCTTCGTCGCCGCCCTCGGGCTCTTCTACGCCAGGCTGCTCGCGCGCGCGGAGCCCGGCGACGTGTTCACGAAGCGGCAGCGCGGGTGGTGGGCCGGCGCGGGAATCCTCCTGCTCTGGATCGCGCTCGACTGGCCGGTGGGCGCGCTCGGCGCCGGCTATCTCGCCAGCGTGCACATGGTGCAGTTCCTCCTGATCGGCGTGGCGGCGCCGCCGCTGCTTCTGCTCGGAATCCCCCGGGCCCCCCTCGAGCGGTGGGTGGCGCGACGGGGCGTCAACGGCACGATGCGGGTACTCGGATACCCGATCGTGAGCATGGCGATCTTCGTCTCGATGATGGCCTTCACGCACTGGCCACCGGTGGTCGACACGCTGATGGCCACGCAGCTCGGCAGCTTCGCGCTCGACATGATGTGGCTCGTGGCCGGGCTGATCTTCTGGTGGCCGGTCGCGGTGTCGCTGCCCGAGCGCTCGTGGCTGATCGAGCCCTACAAGGTGGGCTACCTGATCGTGACGACGCTGGTCAACACGGGCGTCTTCGCATACCTCACCTACTCCGAACTGCCGCTCTACGCGATCTACGAACTGGCCCCGCCGGTGGGATCGCTCAGCACACGCGACGACCAACTCGTGGCCGGCCTGCTCATGAAGATCGGAGGTGCCGTGATTCTCTGGACGGCGATCAGCATCTTGTTCTACCGCTGGTACAAGCGGAGCGAAGCCGACGAGCCGTCGGGCACGCCGGTGACGCGCACGGCGTCGTTCGTGGGATTCGCGCTGCTGGCCTCCGTGCTCGGCGCCTGCGGTGACGGGGGCGAGTTCACGGGCGTGCGCGTGGTGAGCGCCGTGATCACCGAGCCGGTGATGGGCGAGCGGGCCGCCCTCTACCTTCGCATCGAGAATCGTGGCGAGTCACCCGACACGCTCGACCGCATCGAGGTCGAAGGCGTGGGGCTGGTCGAGATCCACACGACGGAAGACGTGGGCGGTATCATGGTGATGAGCCAGATCGGCGGCGGGCTGGAAGTGCCGGCGCGCGGCTCGCTGCAGATGAACCCCGGGGGGATGCACGTGATGCTCGAGAACCTCTCCGCCCCGCTCGCCGCGGGGGACACGGTCCCGATCATCTTGCACCTGCGGCATGCGGGGCCGCTCGAGGCGACGGCGCGGGTGAGTGCGCTCGGGGCGCTCGAAGAGGCTTTGGGCGGGGGCCCCACCGGGGGGTAGCGGGTAGAGCGGGGGCCGCGCCGCCGGGGGCTCTCCCCCTGGGGACGGCTCGCCAACTCGGGCCTTCTTGTTCGGGGCTCGCCTTCACTACGCGACGCCACTTCGTGCGTCGTTTCGCTGCGCGTCCGCGGGGCGCCGCGCAGAGCCCCCGGGCGGAGAGCCCC
>CBFGQV010000296.1:0-4058 GCA_965651045.1 uncultured bacterium | reverse complement strand
CTACTGCTCGGACGCGAAGCGCACGCGCGAGACGCTCGAGCTCCTGGACCTCGACGACGTGCCGACGGTGATCGACCACCGGCTCTACCTGGCCGACTCCGACGAGCTCCTCGACGTGCTCCGCGGCGCACCCGACCGGGCGACAACCGTCGTACTGATCGGCCACAATCCGGGACTTCACGACCTGGCGCTTCGCCTCACGGGCCGGGCGGCCGACCAGGCCGACCTGCGACGCCTGCGCACGAAGCTGCCCACGGCCGGTCTCGTCGAGCTGCGGCTCGACCTGCCCGACTGGCGCTCGCTCACGCCCGGTGGCGCCGAACTCGTACGCTTCGTCGCTCCGAAGGATCTGCCCGGCGCTCAGGAACATCGGCTGTGAACGAATCGCCCCCGCCGCCGCTCGTCGACCGCGAGCTCAGCTGGCTCCATTTCAACGCACGGGTGCTCCAGGAGGCGGCCGACCGGAGCGTGCCTCTCTTCGAGCGCCTCGCGTTCCTGGGCATCTTCTCGTCGAACCTCGACGAATTCTTCCGGGTGCGCGTCGCCTCGCTCCGTACCCTGCTACGGCTTCGGAAGAAACGCATTCGGAAGCTGCCCCTCGACCCTGTCGAGCTGCTCAGGGCCATCCACACGGAGGTCGGCCGGCAGCAGGAGGCCTTCGGAGCGCTGTTCCGCGACGAGATCCTGCCGGCGCTCGAGGCCCACGGCATCCTGCTCGTCTCGGAGAAGGACCTGCTTCCCGAAGAGATCGAGCGGCTCGAACGCTGGTTCGGCGGTCGGGTTGCGCCGCTCGTGTCGGTGATCCCCCTCAGCCCCGACGGGCCGCCGCCCTTTCTTGAGGACCGCACCGTCTATCTGGCGGTCGAGCACGGGTCACTCGACGCGAACCCGCTCGTTCCAGGTGAGACGTCGCTCTCGCTGGTCTCCGTGCCCTCGCCGCCGCTCGATCGCTGGGTGGACCGGACCGACGCCGACGGGCGTCACCGGATTCTCTTTCTGGACGACGTCGTTCGTCTGTGCCTGCCTTCGCTCTTCCCGGGCCAGCACGTCGTGGGCGCCTGGGCGGTCAAGCTCTCGCGTGACGCCGAGCTGTACCTCGAAGACGAGTTCGAGGGTGACGTGGTGGCGGCCATGCGCCGGAGTCTGGCCAAGCGAGAGACGGGCGTGCCCGCGCGTTTCCTTTTCGACCCCGCGACCCCGGCCGGCGTTCTCGCCGCGCTCCGCGAGCGCCTCGCGCTCGAAGACGAAGACCTCGTGACTGGAGGCCGCTACCACAACCTCCACGACCTTCGCACGTTTCCCGATTGCGGCGTTGAGGGCGAACGGTACCCGCCCTGGCCCCACGTGCCACACCCCTCGCTCGACGGCAGCGCTTCGGTGCGTGAACTCGTCGACCGCTCGGACCAGCTCCTGCTCTTTCCCTACCACGCGTACGATCACGTCGTGCGCTTCCTCACCGAGGCGGCCCAGGACCCCGACGTCGAAGAAATCTGGCTTACGGTCTACCGGGTGTCGCGCGAGTCTCCGGTCCTTCGCGCACTCCTTTCGGCGGCGGAGCGGGGCAAGGCCGTGCACGTCTTCGTCGAAGTGAAGGCGCGATTCGACGAGGCGACCAACCTGGACTGGGCAGAGCGCCTCGAACGCGCGGGCATCGTGACCTTCTTCTCGGCGCCCGACCTGAAGGTGCACGCCAAGATCGCCCTCGTGGTGCGGCGCACCCCGGGCGGGCGTACCCGCCAGGCCTACCTCGGTACGGGCAACTTCAACGAACAGACCGCGCGTTTCTACACCGACTTCGCGCTGCTCACCGCGGCCCCGGAGATCGCCTGCGAGGTCGAAGAGGTCTTTCGCTTCCTCGCGGGCGAGCGCCCGTCGCCGACCTTCCGGCACCTGCTGGTCGCGCCCTTCAATCTGCGCGACGAGATCACGCGACTCATCGCTTCCGAGACCGAGCGCGCGCGGCGCGGAGAGCCCGCGAGCATTACCTTCAAACTCAACGCGCTCGAAGACGAGGGCGTGATCGGCGCGCTGTACGAGGCGGCACGTGCGGGGGTGGCGATTCGCGGGGTCGTGCGCGGAATCTGCCGCATGGCACCGGGCATCGAGGGGTGGAGCGACGAAGTACACCTGCGCTCGATCGTCGACCGTTACCTCGAGCACGGCCGCGCGTACGTGTTCGGCAACGCCGGTGATCCCCTCGTCTATCTCTCGTCGGCCGACTGGATGCACCGGAACCTCGACCGGCGGGTCGAGGTGGGATTTCCCGTGCGCGACCCCGGCCTAAGGGCACAGATTCGGCACGTGCTCGAGATCCAGCTCGCCGACGACCGCAAGGCGCGGCTCATCGACGCCGAAGGCACCAACCGCTACGCGGAGTCCGACGGCACCGGCCGCGCGCCGGTCCGCTCGCAAGAGGCCACCCGCGCCTGGCTCGCCGAACTCGCCCACGGAGCAACGACGACGTCATGACCGAATCTGATGCCCCACGGCCCGACGCGACTCGGCCCGAGACGCCTCCTGCGACGCTGCCCGACGCGCTCGCCCTGATCGACGACCTCCAGGCGCGCCTCGAGCGCGAGAGCAGCAAGCGCCGGAAGGCCGAGAAGAAACGGAAGCAGGACGGCCTCGGTTCGGCCCGGGGCATCGAAACGATGTTTCGGACCTCGTACATGACGCACAGCGATCTGAGTCATCTCGCCGACAACAAGGCGAACATCATGATCTCGATCAACGGCATCATCATCTCGATTCTGCTGGCCTCGATCTCTCCGAAGATCGACGCGAACCCCTGGCTCCTGCTGCCGACCTCCGTGCTGCTGATCGGCTGCGTGATTTCCATGGTGTACGCCGTGCTCTCCGCGCGGCCCCGCGTGAACCGCCGGCCGGTCTCGCTCGACGACGTGCGCGCCGACCGGGCCAACATTCTCTTCTTCGGCAACTTCGTGCAGCTCTCGAGCGGCGAGTTCGAAGAGGGGATGCGCGAGCTGATGCGCAATACCGACCAGCTCTACCTCAACATGGTGCGCGACATCTACGCGCTCGGGAACGTGCTGACGCGGAAGTTCGCGCTGCTTCGCGTGTCCTACACGGCGTTCATGATCGGACTGACTCTGGGCGTCGGGCTCTACCTGGCCGTGTTCGGGCTGGTGGTCGCGGCCGAAGGGGGTGGTCCGGTCGTGCTGCCCTGACGGCGGTCTCAGCCGTCACCGGCCCCGCCGGCGAGAGCCTCGGCGAAGGCCTTTTCGAGGGCCCCACGCGCGACCGGCTTCCGCACGACCTCGATCGCCTCGCGACGGATCGCCTCGACGGCCGGGTGGTGGTCGTAGGCGGACGTGAACACGAAGCGCGCGTCGATCCCGGCGCTTCGCGCGCTGCGGTGGAGCTCGAGGCCCCACCCGCCCGGCAGTACCGCGTCACAGAGCACCACGTCGGCGCCGTCGCGCCGCAGCGTTTCCAGCGCCTCGTCCAGGGTGGCCGCACCTCGGACCGCGAATCCCATCGATGCCACCGTTCGCTCGAGCGCATCGCGCACCGACGCGTCGTCCTCGACCACCAGTACCGACCGACCGTGACCCTCGACGTGGGCGCCGTCGCCCGACGTCGCAGACCGATCCGGCCCCGCGGGTGGCAGCTCCACCTCGACGCGCACGGTACCCGCGTTCCGACGCTCCACCCTGAGCGCCCCGTCTCTGCGACGGACGACTTCCTCGACCGCGGTAAGCCCGGCGATGGGGGCGGCTCCTGCGAGATCGTCGTCGCCGGACCCCGTGTCGGCGGGAACGCCCGCGCCCGCCACGCCGACGCGCGGTGTCACCTCGAGCGTGACCAGCGCGGCGCCCGCCGCGCCCGGCTCGGTCGCCAGTCGCAGCCCGCCTCCCGAGGGCAACGCCCACCGACCGTGGGCCGTCAGGTTGAACACGATCTGGTCGGCCTCGGCCGGATCGATCCAGACCTCGGGCACCGACGCGCCGCGCTCGAGCGTCGCCTCGATGTCGGCCGGGAGCAGCTTTCGCACGAGCTTCTCGGCGCCCTGCAGGCGCTCGCCCAGGTCCACGGCC
>CBFGQV010000295.1:0-4074 GCA_965651045.1 uncultured bacterium | reverse complement strand
CGCGGTCGGCGAGCGCCTGCCCGAGCGGCGAGTCCAGCACGATCGTGAGGATCGGAATGGCGAGTACCAGCAGCACCAGAATCTGCCACATCATGGCCGGAAGCTATTCTCCAGGCCCGAGGTCGGGCAATGCCGCGTCGAAGGCGCCGGTGAGGGCGTCGATGAAGTCCGCGCCGTAGCGGGCGAGGTAGTAGAAGACGTTGAAGACGCGCTCCTGGGGTTTGCCTTCGGGCCACAGGTGGAGCCGCGCCTTCTCGATCTGCTGCAGGGCGATCTCGTTCTCGCGCTTGAGCGCCTGGAGTACCTTCTTCTCGGCCTCGCCCACGGCCTCGAAGGCGACGCTTCGGACGTGCTGCACGGGTCCCTTGAGCGTCGGATCGATCTCGGCCGCGGCCTGCGCCAACGCCTGCGTACCGCGGGCGATGCCCCCCCGGAGCTCGCCGAGCGCCCGCTTGACCTCGTCGGGCACCTCGTCGCGCGCGAAGGCGCTCGCCAGCTCGTGGAAGGGCTGCGCCAGCTGATCGAGCTCGAGTCCGTACTTCTCGAGCACCTTGCCCACCTTCGTTTCCACCACCGTCGCGCCCAGGCGAGGCACGACGACCGGCATCTCGACCCCGTGCGCCTCGAAGAGGGGCTCGAGCTGGGCGAAATACTGAAGCTCGCCCGGACCGGCGACATAGGCGAGCGTCGGGAAGACCGCGCTCTCGACCACGGGGCGAAGCAACACGTTGGGGCTGAGCCGGCTCGGGTCGTCCGCCACGAGCGCGCGCACCTCGCCGGACGTATACGGACGGTCCGAGTGGCGGAGCCGGAAGCCGTCGCCGTCGCGGTAGACGCGCTCGCGGCCGGACGGACCCTCGAGAAAGAGGTTCACCCCGCCTTCGAGCACCGGCACCTGCACCGGGTAGCCGGCCTTCTCGAGCTCGGAGGCGCGGCGGGCGAGGTGGGCTTCGTGGTCTTGGGCCCCGCCGAGTTCGGCCAGGAGCCATGGGGCGGAGCGCGCCTTGAGCGCCGGGTCGTGCGCCTGGACGTAGAGCATGCCGAGCGGCTCGAGCACCCGCGTGAGCACGTCCTCGAACGCCTCGGGAAGCGTCGCATCGGACGTAAACGCATCTCGAAGCAGGGTCAGGTACGGTGCGCTAAAATCCGACTCTGGCAGCAGTTCGGTACATCGTGTGACGAGATCGCTCACGCCGTCGCCCATGGCCAGGCGCGTGAGCGGGCGCGCGCCCGCGCCGGGCACCTCGGGCAGCTGAAGACGATGCAGTTCGTTGTCCAGGCCCACCAGATACGCGTGATCGGCCTCGGCCCAGTCGTGGTCTTCCGAAGCGATCCAGAAGAGCGGCGCCACCGGACGGCCGAGCGCGCGCTCCAGCCGATCGGCGAGGAGCGCGGCCGTGATCGCCTTGTACACGCTGTAGAGCGGCCCCCCGAGGAGGCCGGGCTGCTGGCCCGTGGTGACCAGATAGCCGTCGCCCTCGAGCACGGCCTCGAGCCGTGCGCGGGCGCGCTCGCCCGGGGCTCGGACGGCCTCGGCCCACCCGGTTCGGGACTCGCCGGTGAGACGGCGGTCCACCGCGTCGGCTTTCGTTCGGTACGGCGCGACCGCGCGGAAGTCGGCCGGCAGGAAGGGGCGCACGGCGTCGGCGCCGTCCAGGAAGTCCTGGACCAGCTTCGAGCCCGACGGATGCCGGACACGCACGTCGAGGTTCAACACATCACCCGCCCTTGTGGTAGGGTTCGTTTCGGAGAATCGTGCCCGCCCGGTAAAGCTGCTCTGCAAGCACCAGGCGCGCGAGTTCGTGCGGCATCGTCATGGCGGAAAGCGAGAGCTGGGCGTCGGCCCGCTCGAGCACACGCGGGTCGAGCCCGAACGCCCCGCCGATCACGAACGCGACGTCCCGCCCGTGAAGGGCGTCGTCGCCCAGTTCGCGCGCCAACGCCGTCGAGTCGAGCGCCCGGCCCTCCCGCGTCAGGGCAACGACCCGGGCCCTGCGGTCGAGACGCGCCAGCAGGCGTTCCCCCTCGGCCGCGCGCACGTCGTCGGGCCCGGCGCGCCCGCTCGATGCGCCCTGCTCGACCTCGACCAGGTCGAGCTTCCAGTAGCGCGCCGCGCGGGTTTCGTACTCCGCGACGGCCGCCCGAAGCGGCCCGCGCACGCGGCCGACCACCACCACGCTGAGTTTCACGTCGCCCCCCGCAGCCCGGTCAGCACGGTGTCGCGCAGATGGCGCTCGTTGTTCCGCCACGGGTAGCCCTCGAGGTAGTGGAGCCCGCGGCTCTCGCGCCGCTGAAGCGCCGAGCGCACGACCAGGTGCGCGGTCTCGAGCACGTTGCGCGCCTCGATGTCCTCGGTTCGGGCGAGTCGATCGACCGTGGGCAATCCCACGAGGGTGGCATCGAGCCACCCCTCGAGCGCCTGAAGCGCGTCGAGCGACCGCACGATGCCGGCGCCCGCCCACATGCGGTCCCGGGCTTCGTCGGCGGCGGCCACGAGCGCGCGGCGGGCCTCTGGGGCGTCGGGCACGTCACGGGGCTCGTCGGCAGCGGCGCGCGAGCCGGAGGAGGCGTCGGACGCGGGGCCGCGCTCCGAACCGTCACCGGGCCAGGCCAGGGCGCCGCCCGCCTGCCAGCGTCCTTCGGCCTCCAGCGCCTCGCGCGCGACGGCCGCCGCGCGGTGCGCGACCACGACCGCCTCGAGCAGCGAATTCGACGCGAGCCGGTTCGCGCCGTGGAGCCCGGTGCACGCGACCTCGCCCGCCGCGAGCAGCCCCGCGACGGCCGTGCGCCCGGCGGCGTCGGTGCGAACGCCCCCGCACGCGTAGTGCGCGGCGGGCACCACGGGAATCCCCTCGCGCCGCGGATCGATGCCCCGGTCCCGGCACCCCGCGACCGTGCCCGGAAAGCGCGCCTCGAATTCCTCGGGCGGAATCGGGCCGATGTCCAGCATCACGTGGGAATCGCCGGTGCGGAGCAACTCCCGGTGAATGGCTCTCGCCACCACGTCGCGCGGCGCGAGCGAGCCGAGCGCGTGATGCGCGTCCATGAACGGCATGCCGTCGCTGCGGCGGAGCACCGCCCCCTCGCCGCGAACGGCCTCCGAGACGAGGAATGCGGGGTCTTCGGTCGGGTAGAGCGCGGTCGGGTGGAACTGCACGAACTCCATGTTCGCGATCGGCGCGCCGGCGCGGTACGCCATCGCCACGCCGTCGCCCGTGGCGATGGCCGGGTTGGTGGTGTGCCGGTACACGCGGCCGCATCCGCCGGTGGCCAGGAACACGAGCGGGGCCCCGACCACCAGGCGCCGCCCGGTCGCCTCGTCGAGCACCTCGACCCCCGTGACCCGCGGCCCGGCCCCGCCCGGCCCCTCCTCGGCGAGCACGAGATCGACGGCCATGTGGTCTTCCACGATGCGGAGCCCCCGGGCTTCCGACGCCGCGAGCAGCGCCGACTCGATGGCGCGGCCCGTCCGGTCGCCGGCGTGCACGATGCGCCGCCGCGAGTGGCCGCCCTCGCGGCCGAGCGAGAGGCCGTCGGGCCCGGCCGAGGCCCGCTGGAACTCGGCACCCCAATCGATGAGATCGCGCACCCTCGCCGGACCCTCGCGCACGATGCCCTCGACCACGTCGAGGTGGCAGAGCCCGGCGCCGGCTACGAGCGTGTCGCCCACGTGGAGCGACGGGTCGTCGTCGTCGCCCACGACGGCGGCGATGCCGCCCCGCGCGTAGTTCGTGTTCGACTGGGCGCGCTCCTTCTTGGTGACCAGCGCCACCCGCGCGCCCTCGGCCATGCGGAGCGCGAAGGTGAGGCCGGCGATGCCGCTCCCGATCACGATGACATCGGCCTCGACGTCGGCGGCGCGGCTCATGCGCCCCTCTCTCCGGCCAGCGCGCCCGTGAGCAGCGCCTCGACCCGGTCCTCGCCGGCCTCCCACCGGAGCGCCAGCGCCAGCACGCACACGCGCGGCAGGAGCGAGACGTGCTCGAGCAGCTTCACGGCGTCCTTCTCGGTGACCACCACGGTGCCCTCCGCGGCCCGCCGCGCGATGTCTCGCACGTCGGCCGCGCTGAAGTC
>CBFGQV010000294.1:0-4077 GCA_965651045.1 uncultured bacterium | reverse complement strand
AGCGCCAGAAAGGCAAAGTTGAAGGTCATGAACTCGCACACGGGCCGCAGTCCGGCCATCGCGGCCCCTACGCAGAGCCCCCCGAACCCGAGCTCGCTGATCGGCGAGTCCACGACGCGCCGGTCGCCGAAGGCGTCGAGCAATCCCTTCGACACCTTGTAGGCGCCGTCGTACTCGGCCACTTCCTCGCCCATGAGGAAGACCGACTCGTCGCGCTCCATCTCTTCACGAAGCGCCTGGTTGAGCGCTTCGCGGTAGGTGATCTGCGCCATGATCTATGCGTCTCCGGAGGGCCGTTCGCGTCCGTCGAAGAACAGCCGGCCGTGGGGGTTCAGTTCCGCGTACACGTCGGTGTACAGGGCGTCCGCCCCCGGCAGGGGCGATTCGTCGGCGAAGTCGAACGCGTCCTGCGCGGCGTCGCGGGCCTCGCGGTCCATCGCTTCCAGGGCCTCCTGGTCGAGCACACCCGCGTCGAAGAGCGTCTCACGCAGGAGCGCGATGGGGTCGGCGTCACGCACGCGGCCGTCGACCTCCTCCTTGCTCCGATACGTGCCGGAAACGGGGTCCGACATCGAGTGGCCCTTGAAACGGTAGGTCTGGACGTCGACGTACCGCGGCCCGCCGCCGGCCCGGACCTCCGCGGCGAGGTCGGAGAAGTGGACGTACGTCTCGAGCACGTCCTGGCCGTTCACGACCGACGAGGGAATCCCGTAGGCACACGCCTTGTCCTTGATCTCGGTCAGCGAGACCCGGCGGAAGGCGGTGCCCATGCCGTATTCGTTGTTCTCCACGGCGAGAATCAGGGGCAGCTCCCAGACGGCGGCCATGTTCATGGCCTCGTGGAAGGCGCCCTGGTTCACAGCGGCGTCGCCGATGAAGCACAGCACCACGCGATCTTCGCCCCTGTACTTCGCGGCCCACGCGAGTCCGGCCGCGAGCGGCACCTGGCCACCCACGATGCCGTGCCCACCCATGAATCCCTTCGAGGCGTCGAAGAGGTGCATCGAGCCCCCCTTGCCGCCCGAGCACCCATCCTCGCGACCGAAGAGCTCGGCCATCACCGACCGCGGGCTCAGCCCCTTCGCGATGGCCTGCGTGTGCTCGCGGTACGCCGAGATGACGTAGTCGTCGTCTCTGAGCGGCGCGATGCAGCCGGCGGCCGCAGCCTCCTGCCCGATGTGCAGGTGGCAGAAGCCTCCGATCTTGCCGATGGCGTAGGCCTCTTCGGCCTTCTCTTCGAAGCGCCGATAGAGGAGCATGTCGCGCATGAGCTGAATCGCGGTATCGCGCGACACACCGTTCAGGGTGCGGCCTTGGGCGCCGTTCCCGGACGCCTCGGTATCCTTCGCGTTCATCGTCTCGGTCTCGGACATCGGGTCAGGCTCCGGCAGCGCGTCGGTGGGGTCGGCCCATTTCGAGCTGCACGAGGTTGGTCTGGGGAAGCACCTCGGCCGGCGCAGGAATGTCGGCTTCGAGGACCTCGGTGATGCGGCCCGGCGCGCCGGCTTCGAGCTCGCGCGCCTGTTCCTTGGCGTGGTAGCTGGAGCGCACGAGAGGGCCCGACTCCACGTGACGGAACCCGAACTCCTGCTCGCCGATGCGCTTCCACTCCGCGAACTCGTCGGGCGTCACCCAGCGCGCGACCGGAATGTGCTGGGGCGACGGCCGCAGGTACTGGCCCAGGGTCAGAATGTCGACCGAGGCCTCACGCAGATCCGCCATGGCCTGCCGAATCTCATCGGCCTCTTCGCCCATGCCCAGAATGATGCCCGTCTTGGTCAGAATGTCGGGGCGCATGCGCTTGGACGCACCCAGGTACGAGATCGAGCGCCAGTACCGCCCACCGGGCCGCACGTCCGGGTGCAGCCGCTCTACGGTTTCCAGATTGTGGCCGAGAATCGCGGGCTCGGCGTCGAGCACGACGGCGAGGGCGTCTTCGTCGCCCTTGAAGTCGGGGATCAGCACCTCGACCGAACAGTCGGGCAGCCGGTCGCGGATCTGCCGGATCGTCTCGGCGTAGATGCTCGCCCCACCGTCGGCGAGCTCGTCACGGTTCACGCTCGTGATCACGACGTGCTCGAGCTCCATGACCGCGACGGAGTCCGCCACGCGGCGCGGCTCGTCCAGGTCCAGCTCGGTCGGCATGCCGTGCGCCACGCCGCAGTACTTGCACGCGCGCGTGCACACGTCGCCCAGGATCATGAAGGTCGCCGTGCCGGCCTCCCAGCACTCGCCGATGTTCGGACAGCCGGCCTCTTCGCACACGGTATGGAGCGACTGGCTGCGCATGAGGCGCTGCAGGCGCAGATAGTTCTCGCCGCCCGGCGAACGGACCTTCAGCCACGACGGCTTCCGGCTTCGGAGCGGAATGGTATCGAGCCCCTCGTGGGCGCGGATGCGGGAGGTGCCCTTGGGCTTCACGACCCCCGTGTCCTTCCCGTCGGGTGCATAACCGCCAGGAGCGGTTCTTTCGGCTTGGTTCAACGGTCGTCCTCGTCTACGGAAAAACAGCCTCGAATGATAGCCCGACCGGCGCGGGTGATTCAACCGCGACCCCGCCGAGCTCAGACCTCGGTGGGCCCCTTGCCGTTGACCGCGCGATAGCGCCGAAGCACGTGGGCCACGGCCTCTTCGGCCGAGTCGGTCACGCAGAGCAGGTCGAGGTCGTCGCGCGAGATCTTGCCCTCGGCCAGCACGGTACCCCGGATCCACTCGACCATTCCACGCCAGTACTCGCTGCCGAAGAGGACGACCGGAAAGTTCTTCACCTTCCGCGTCTGGATCAGGGTGAGCGCTTCGAACAGCTCGTCCATGGTGCCGAAGCCGCCCGGGAAGATCACGAAGGCGTGCGCGTACTTCACGAACATGGTCTTCCGCACGAAGAAGTAGCGGAAGTTGATCGCGCGATCGACGAAGGGGTTGGTGCCCTGCTCGAAGGGCAGTTCGATGTTGCACCCGATGGACGCCACCCCCGCCTCACGGGCCCCCCGGTTGGCGGCTTCCATCATGCCGGGGCCCCCGCCCGTGATGATGCCGAAGCCGGCCTCACCCATCTTGCGGGCGACCTCGACGCACTTCTGGTAGAGCGGATCGCGGGGGCGCACGCGAGCCGAGCCGAAGAACGACACGCAGGGACCGTGACCCGCCATCTCTTCGAACCCTTCGACGAACTCCCCCATGATGCGGAAGACCCGCCACGAGTCCTTGGCGATCATGAACTCTGGGTGACGCGTCAGCTCCTCGACGGCGCTCTCGAGGAACCGCTCGTCTTCGGTTTCCTTCGACGGGGGCGGAGGGGGTACGACGTCTTCGGGTATCGCCGCTCCTTCGTCCATCGGTTGCGGCTCGCCGCCCGGCGCGCGCTCACTCACCGGTCACGTCCACGAAGTTGGCCGCGCTCAGGCGAACGTTGTCCATCATCGCCGAATGAGCCTGGTAGTCCTGGTTTCCACTCGCCATTTCGCGATCCCACGCCTCGAGCAGGCGCCGGTAGTATGCGAGCGCCTGGCCGGTCGCCCCCATTTCGCGCGCCGCCTCGGCCGCGGCATAGAGGTTCAGCAGATGGTCGGGGTTCTCGGCCAGGGCCTCTTCTGCGGTCGCGATCGCCCGCTCGAATTCGCCTGCGACCCGCTGCAGCGCCGACAGGTGGAAGAGCCCGTCGTGATCGAGCGGTCGGGCGCGTTCGTAGGCGGAGATGGCCATGGGCACGAAGGTCGCCGCCGTCGTCGAGTCGCCCGATTCCGCCGCAATCATCACCCGGTCGTGCAGCCGGTCCGCGGCCTGACGCGGGGTCATGCTGGAGAGGTCGATGGCCCCCGGGCCGCCGCCCGACGCCGGCGCACCGCCCGTCGGCACGCCCTCGGGCGCCACCTGATCGGGCCGCAGGATCGGCCACGCGACCACGAGAATCAGCAGCACCAGCAGGCCTCCGGCGGCCCACCACCCGAGGTGCGGTTCCTGGCCGCTTCCGGCGGAGGCGCCGGACTGTGCCGCACGGGCCCCGCCACCGCCCCCGCGGGCGACGCCCGCCAGCAACCGCGCCGCCGACCGCTCAGGGCTCGCGGAAGATGCCGAGGT
>CBFGQV010000293.1:0-4078 GCA_965651045.1 uncultured bacterium | reverse complement strand
GCACCGCGCCCGGGTCGCGCCCGCGGCGGGGGGATCACCGGCCGGACTCCTCACGCGCCTCGCGCGCGAGCGCCGCGAGCAGGTTCAGGGCTTCGAGCGGAGTGAGTTCGTTCACGTCGACATCTCTGAGGCGCCGGAGTACGTCGGACTCGGGCGCCGGTCCGTGGAAGAAGGATAGCTGATCGGGCGGAGGTTCGGAGGCGGGTCGGTGCCGGCCGTGCCGGCCGAGCCCCTGCCCGCCTGAGGAATGTGTTCCCTCCAATTCGGCCAGAAGTTCCCGCGCGCGGCCGATCACCCCGTCCGGAACGCCAGCGAGACGGGCCACCTGAATGCCATAGGACCGGTCGGCGCCGCCGCGCTCGAGGCGCCTGAGGAAGACGATGTCGTCGCCCGACTCCTTGACGAGCACGTTCTGGTTGAGCACACCCGGCAGCAGGTCGCCGAGCTGCGTGAGCTCGTGGTAGTGGGTCGCGAAAATGGTCTTGCAGCCGACCCGCTCGTGCAGGTGCTCGGTCACCGCCCACGCGATCGAGACGCCGTCGTACGTGCTCGTGCCCCGACCGATCTCGTCGAGCAGCACGAGGCTTCGGCGGGTCGCGCCGTGCAGAATCGCCGCGGTCTCGTGCATCTCGACCATGAAGGTCGACTGGCCGCGGGCGAGGTTGTCCGACGCGCCCACGCGGGTGAAGATGCGGTCGGCCACGGGCACCCGCGCTTCGGCGGCGGGCACGAAGCTGCCGATCTGCGCGAGCAGTTGAATCAGCCCCACCTGCCGGAGCACCGTGCTCTTGCCGGCCATGTTGGGTCCGGTCAGGACCACGATGAACCCGTCGTCGTCGAGCTCGACGTCGTTCGGAATGAAGCTCTCGCGGGGCATCATGGTCTCGACCACCGGGTGCCGCCCGGCCCGAACCCGCAGATCGAACCCGGTATGCACCTCGGGGCGCACGTACGCGCGACGCTCGGCCACCTCGGCGAGCGCGGCCAGCACGTCGAGTTCGGCGACCCGGGCCCCCGCCGCCTGCAACCTGCCGACCTCGCCGGCCACCCGTTGCCGCACCTCGCCGAAGAGCCTCGTCTCGAGCTGCACGATGCGGTCTTCGGCTCCGAAGACCTTCTCTTCCCACTCCTTCAGCTCCGGCGTGAAGTAGCGCTCGGCGTTCGCGAGCGTCTGCTTCCGCACGTAGTCCTCGGGCACCCGATCGAGGTTGGCCCTGGTGACCTCGAGGTAGTACCCGAAGACCTTGTTGAAGCCGATCTTGAGCGAGCCGATGCCCGTGCGCTCCCGCTCGCGCGCCTGCAGGCCGGCGATGAAGTCGACCGCGCCCTCGTGCACCGCGCGCAGCTCATCGAGTTCGGCGTCGAAGCCGGCGCGAATCACTCCTCCGTCCTGGAGGCTCAGCGGCGGCTCGTCGGCGATCGCGCGTTCCAGAAGCTCCCGTACGTCGCCCAGCGTGTCGAAGCCCGACGCCGCCTCGGCGAGCGGGGCCGACGCGCCTTCGCCCGCGGCCTCGAGTACCCCGGGCAGCTCGGCGAGCGAGCGGGCCAGCGCGCGAAGATCCCGGGGCGCCACGCGGCCGGTACCCAGACGGCCCGCGAGCCGCTCGAGGTCGGCGACCCTTCCCAGCCGCTCGCGAAGGCGCCGGCGAAGGTCGGCCCGCTCGTAGAACTCCTCGACTGCTTCCTGCCTTCGCCAGATCGCGCCGGCTTCGACGAGCGGCCGGAGCACCCACCGGCGGAGCAGGCGCCCGCCCATCGCCGTGACCGCCTCGTCGAGCACGTCGAGCAGCGTGCCGCCCGCCTCGCCGGCCCGGAGCGGCTCGACGAGCTCGAGGTTGCGGCGGGTCATCTCGTCCAGCGCCATCTCGTGGCCGCTCCGCACGATGCGCGGGGGCTGCAGGTGCCCGACGCCCGCCGGCCGGATCTCCTGCACGTAGGCGGCGAGCGCCCCCGCCGCGCGGACCAGCAGCGCGTCGTCGGAGCCGAAGCCGAACCCCTCGAGCGCGTTCACAGAGTAGCGGCGCTCGAGCTCTTCGCGCGCCTGTTCCAGCTCGAAGAGCCAGTCGCCCCGGAAGGTGCGCGCAGGCCCCGCGGCCGCGTCGGTCGGCGCCGCCAACGGATGCGCGCTCTCGTCCAGGCTCCGGGGCAGGAGGAGCTCCGAGGGTTCCAGTCGGCCGACCTCGTCGGCGAGCGACGCCTCGTCGACCCGCCCGACGGTGAGCTCGCCGGTCGAGAGGTCGAGGGCCGCGAGCCCGCGTTGCCCGTCGGCGTCGGGGGTGACCGCCACGAGAAACGAATTGCGCCGCTCGGCGAGCAGCGCCTCGTGCACGACCGTGCCGGGCGTCACGGTCTCGACCACCTCGCGTCGCACGATGCCCTTCGCCTCGGCGGGATCTTCGACCTGCTCGCAAATCGCCACACGCCGCCCCGCCTTCACCAGCCGCCCCAGGTACTCGTCCAGCGCCTTCACGGGCACACCCGCGAGCGGCACCCGCGCGGCGGCGCCATTGTTCCTGGACGTCAGCGTGAGCCCCAGGATCTTGGCGCCCTCTTCGGCGTCTCCGTAGAAGAGCTCGTAGAAATCGCCCACGCGAAAGAAGACCAGCGCGTCTCGATGACTGGACTTCACCTCGCGCCACTGCTGCATGAGCGGGGTTTCGTCGGAGCTTGCCATGCCGGGGTGGATCGCGAGGGGCGGACTCGGAGGCCGAAGGTTATGCACGCGACTTCGGGGGATCAACGGTGTGTCTCGGCCGGACCTTCACCGGCGCCCCGAGGGCGGCGATCTTTATGCACCCCGACCCTCCCGCTACCGGCCGTCCGAACGGAGGATCTTCATGTCCGACCTCGAGTCCTGGAAGCATTCCCGCACGCTCGACATGCCGCCGGCCGAGGCCGACGCGCGGGTGCGGGCCGCCCTCAAGGCGGAAGGCTTCGGCGTGCTTACCGAGATCGACGTCCAGAAGACCATGCGCGAACGCCTCGACGTCGACTTCCGCCCCTACCGCATACTCGGCGCGTGCAACCCGCCGCTGGCGCACGAAGCCCTCGGCAGAGAGCTGGACATCGGCCTGCTTCTGCCCTGCAACGTGGTGGTCTACGAGGCCGACGACGGTGGTTCGGTGGTGGCGATCCTCGATCCGGCGGCGCAGCTCGCCGTGAGCGGCCGCGACGACATCGCCCCGCTGGCGAACGAAGTCCGGGCGCGCATGGAGCGGGTACTGGCCGCGCTCTGATCAGCCGCCGAGACGCGTCTCGCGGCCCGCGTCGCGCACGACCATGGCCTCGAACCCGGCGTCCACCAGCGCGTCGTGCACGCGCGTCGCCTGGGCGGCGTCGGCGAATCGGCCGACGCGCACCCTGACCAGGTCGCTCCCCTCGACCCGCGTGAGGCGGGGCTCGAAGCCCGCCCGGCGCAGGCGCTCGACCAGCGCGTCGGCCCCCGCACGCTCGGCGAACGCGCCGGCCTGAACGGCGAAGCTCCCACCGCCGTCCGCCGGATTCGCGTCGAGCCACGCCCGGGCTCGGGTGCGGAGCGGGCTGCTCGGATAGTCCCTCGCGAGCACGGCGTAGTGCCGCCTCGCCTCGGCCGCGTCGCCCCGCGCGCGCGCCGTCTCGGCGAGGCGGTGGAGCGCACGGTCCGTGTAGGGGCCGCCCGGGTACTCGACCGCGAGGCGCGTGTAGTCGAGCGCCGCCTGCGACGGATCGAGGGTGAGCACGCCGCGAAGCCAGTGCCCCCGCTGGAGCTCTTCGCGCGAAGCTTCGGCGCGCGGGCCGTCCCACCAGGTCAGAAGAAGCTCCCGTGCTTCGGCGACCTCGCCGGCCGCCATGCGCGTCTCGACGCGGTCGAGCGCCTGGGCGGCCGCCGCCGTCGGCATCAGAAGGAGCACGAGCGCGGCCACGCACACCGCCACGAGCGGCGAGGCGGAGCCGGCGATCCCCGGCGATCCCCCCCTCATGCCGCGGCTCGACCGCGGGCGATCAGCCCGAGAAGCCACTCCTCGAGAATCGCCTCGTCGCCCACCCCGCTCGCCTTGAGCAGCCGGTCTGCTCGAAGCAGTCCGAGCACGGCGTCTTC
>CBFGQV010000292.1:0-4103 GCA_965651045.1 uncultured bacterium | reverse complement strand
GTGGTCTCGGCCGACTCCGCCACGCGCTCGAGCGTGGCGCGGCGCTCGGGCCCCTTGCGCGGCACGAAGCCCAGGAACGCGAAACGGTCCGAGGGCAGCCCGGAGGCGACGAGCGCGGCGAGCGGCGCCGACGCCCCGGGCACCGGCACCACGGCGTGTCCGGCCTCGATGGCGGCGTCGACCACACGCTGACCCGGATCCGACACGAGCGGCGTACCCGCGTCGGAGACCAGGGCGACGGCCTCGCCGGCGCCGAGCCATTCGAGCACGCGGGCCACCCGCTGGGCCTCGTTGTGGGCGTGCAACGACAGGAGCGCCGTCTCCAGCCCCAGATGCTGAAGGAGGCGGCCCGTGCGCCGGGTGTCTTCGGCGAGCACATGGGCCGCCTCCGCCAGCACCGCTTCGGCGCGGTGGGTGAGGTCCTGCAGGTTGCCGATGGGCGTCGAAACCACGTAGAGGGTGCCCATCGGACGCGCTCAGTTCTCGAGCAGCGCCTGGATCTTCCGATCGAAGTGGGGCTTGGGCATGGCGCCGACGATCTGGTCGACCATTCTGCCGTTCTTGAAGAACAGCACGGTGGGAATCGAGCGCACGCCGAACCGCGCCGCCGTCGCCGGGTTCTGATCGACGTCGAGCTTCCCCACCTTGAGGCCCTTCTCGGCGTACTGGTCGGCGAGCTGCTCGACCACGGGCGCGATGATACGGCAGGGCCCGCACCACTCCGCCCAGAAGTCGACCATCGCGATGCCGTCCGACTCCACCTCCGCGGCGAAGTTCTGGTCATTCACCTCGAGCACGTTCTTGCTGTCCGCCATGTCCTTTCTCCTGTATGTTCGCTCGCCGTCGGTCGGCGGGCGCCAGGGGTGCCGCGGGCCGGAGCACGACCCCCCGGAACCCCCTTCTGATGAACGGTCTACCTCTCGATCATGTCGCGATCGCAGTGGCCTCGCTCGACGAGGCCGTTCCACTGTACCAACGCCTGACGGGCGCGATCGGTTCCCGTCCCGAGACCCTCGACGCGCAGGGCGTGCGCGTGGCCTTCGTCGGCCCGGTCGAACTGCTGGAGCCCCTCGGCCCCGACACCACCGTCGGCCGCTTTCTCACGAAGCGCGGCCAGGGCCTGCACCATCTCGCCTACCGAACGCCCGACCTCGTCGCCGAACTGGAGCGGGTCCAGCGGCAGGGCGTCGAACTCATCGACCGGGTGCCGCGCCCCGGCGCCCGTGGGCACCAGGTGGCGTTCCTTCACCCGCGAAGCACGGGCGGAACCCTCATCGAACTCGTCCAGGTCAACGGTTCGTAATCGCCTCGATGTCGATCTCCTGCACCATCCAGCGCCCCTCGCGCGTCTGCACCACGTGGAAGGCCACGTTCGGTACGACCTCGTTGCCGATCGTGAGGTCGACGCCCACCCGAGTGGTGGGGTGTTCGCGTCCGGGCACCTGCGACTCGCCGACGATGCGGTAGTCCCGGTGCTGCAGCACCCTCGCGAGCGTGTCCATCCAGAGTTCGATGGTCGTGCGCTCTCCCTCGACGGGCCCGTCGACGGTGCCGAAGATCCGAGCCATCGCATCGTAGTCGCGGGCGTTCACCGCCTGCAGGAACCGCTCCACGGAGAGCATCGGCGCCACCGCGGCCAACTCGCTCGTCGACGCCGGCGCGACGCGCTGCGTCGTACACCCGCCCAGGGTCAGGGCGGCGAAGACGGCGGCGGCGGCGATCCCACGAAACGGGGCGGTGCGCCGTGAAAGCATGCTCGACTCCGGAATCTGGGTGAGGCCGGCCGGTCGGCCGGCGGGGACGGCGGAAGTTGCCGCTCCCCTCCGGCACCGTCAAGCCGGTGAAGCCTCCACCTCGGGCTGGCGAACCTCGAAGCGGAACTCACCCTCCGGCGTGACGTCGACGAGCACGCTCGCGCCTTCCGGCACGTCCTCGTCCAACAGCCGCATGGCGAGGGGATCCTGGATGCGCCGCTGCACCACCCGCTTGAGCGGCCTCGCGCCGAACGCCGGGTCGTATCCCTCCTCGGCGAGCTGGCGCCGGGCCGCCTCGGTCGTCTCGAGCGAGATGCCCAGCTCGCCGGCCAACCGCGCCACGCGGGCCAGTTGGAGGTCGACGATGCGCACCAGCTCGTCGCGGCTGAGCGGGTGGAAGACGATCACGTCGTCGACGCGGTTCAGGAACTCGGGGCGGAAGTGCGCGTGCATCTCGCGCCGGACGGTTTCCTCGACCCCGTCCCAGTCGCCCGTGCCGGCCCGTTCGAGAATGAACTGCGACCCGATGTTCGACGTCATGATGACGACCGCGTTGCGGAAGTCGACCGTGCGCCCCTGGCTGTCGGTCAGGCGCCCGTCGTCCAGAATCTGCAGGAAGACGTTGAACACCTCGGGGTGCGCCTTCTCAATCTCGTCGAACAGAATGACCGCGTGCGGGCGGCGGCGCACCGCCTCGGTGAGCTGGCCACCCTCCTCGAAGCCGACGTAGCCCGGCGGCGCACCGATCAGCCGTGCGACCGCATGCTTCTCCATGTACTCGGACATGTCGATGCGCACCATGGCGCGCTCGTCGTCGAACAGGAATTCGGCCAGCGCCCGCGCGGTCTCGGTCTTTCCGACACCCGTGGGACCGAGGAAGATGAACGAGCCCACCGGGCGGTCCGGGTCCTGGAGCCCCGACCGCGCGCGCCGCACGGCGTTGGCGACGGCCTCGAGGGCCTGCTGCTGGCCGATCACCCGCTCGCCGAGCAGCGCCTCGAGGTGGGTGAGGCGCTGGCGCTCGGACTCGAGCAGGCGGCTCACGGGAATCCCGGTCCACTCGCCGACCACCTGGGCGATGTCGTCGGCGTCGACCTCTTCCTTCAGGAACTTGCCCCCGGCCTGGAGTTCGGCGAGCCGGTCCTGTGCGATCTCGATGGCCCGCTGCGTGCCGGGAATCTCCGAATACTGGATCTCGGCAGCGCGCTCGAGGTCGCCCGTGCGGGTGGCCCGCTCGGCCTCGACCTTGAGCTCGTCGACCTTCTCCTTGAGCCCCTGCAGCCGCTGGATCGCCTCCTTCTCGCTCTGCCAGCGGGCCTTCATGCCGCTCGACCGCTCGCGCAGCGCGCTGAGCTCCTCCTCGATCGCGCTTCGGCGTTCGACCGCCGAGCGGTCCTGCTCGCGCTGCAACGCCTGCTTCTCGATCTCGAGCTGCGTGATGCGCCGCTCGACCTCGTCGATCTCCTGCGGCATCGAGTCGATCTCGATCCGGAGCCGGCTTCCGGCCTCGTCCATGAGGTCGATCGCCTTGTCGGGCAGGAACCGGCCCCCGATGTAGCGGTCGCTGAGCTTCACCGCGGCGATCAGCGCGTCGTCGGTGATGCGCACCCCGTGATGCACCTCGTAGCGCTCCTTCAGGCCCCGCAGGATCGCGACGGCGTCTTCGACCGACGGCGGCGCGACGAAGACCGGTTGGAAGCGCCGTTCGAGCGCCGGGTCCTTCTCGATGTGCTTGCGATACTCGTCGAGGGTGGTGGCGCCGACGAGGCGCAACTCACCGCGGGCGAGCGCCGGCTTCAGCATGTTGCCGGCGTCGACCGCCCCCTCGGCGGCGCCCGCCCCCACGATGGTGTGCATCTCGTCGATGAACACCACGTACCGGCCGTCGGCCTCGGTGATCTCCTTGAGCACCGCCTTCATGCGCTCCTCGAACTCGCCCCGGAACTTGGCGCCGGCGAGCATCGCGCTGATGTCGAGCGCGACGAGCCTCTTGTCGGCCAGCGAGGTCGGCACGTCGCCGGCCACCATGCGCTGCGCCAGCCCTTCGACGATCGCGGTCTTGCCCACGCCCGGCTCACCGATCAGGACGGGATTGTTCTTCGTGCGGCGCGCGAGAACCTTGATGACACGACGAATCTCCTCGTCGCGCCCGATCACCGGATCGAGCTTGCCCCGCCGCGCGAGGTCGGTCAGGTCGCGGCTGAAGCGCGCCAGGGCCTGGTACTTGTCTTCGGGGTTCTGGTCGGTCACGCGATGCGACCCGCGTACCTGGTCGAGTGCCTCGCGCACGGCCGCCGCGGTCGCGCCTGCTTCGCGCAGGACGCGACCGGCGTCGTCCTTCTCTTCGGT
>CBFGQV010000291.1:0-4108 GCA_965651045.1 uncultured bacterium | reverse complement strand
CTCTACCTGGCCACGTCGGCGGTGGGTTGGCTCGCCGGCGCGCTCCTGACGTACCGGGCCGTCCGCGGCGGCGCCGTGCCCCCGCAAGGAGGCTCGGGCGGCGGGCTCGACGTCGAGATCCAACCGCTCGCGCTCCTGACCGGGAATCCCCAGGCACCAGCACCCTGGCTCACGATTCGCTTCTGACGTCAGGTCCGCACGAGCGCCATCGCGGCCCGAATGCGTTCTTCGAGGCGGCGCGGATGGTCGCTGCCCACGTAGATCCGACGGCCGTCGTCCAGCTGCAGCACCACGGCGAGATTGCCCGAGGCGGTCCAGGCCCGCCGGTGGCTGCTGCCCCTCACACCCCACCCGCCGAACTCGCGCAACGGACGGTACTCGACCGACTCCAGAGCCGTGATGTGTTCGTATCGGACCTCGGTACCGACGGGGCGACCGCGGCCAAGCCCGAACTGCACGCGGTCGCGATAGACCGACACGGTCAAGCCGAAGAGGAACCGCTCGATCGCGAAGCCGAACAGGACGATCCCCCCCGCGAGCAGGCCGCCCGCGTTTCCCGAAAGTCCGGGATCACGGAGCACGCCGTAGCACCCGCTCGCGACCGCCCCCCATAGGAGCGCCCTCGCCCACAACGGACTCGAACTCGACTCGCGGTAGAGCAGTGGGTCCTTCATACGGCCTCTGTTGAAGCGTGCCGGGGCGACCGCCCGCGGAGCGGTTGCCGCGCACCGGTTCGGCGCGCAGGTTGGCGCGTCACAACCTGCGCGTCGATCTCTACCCCCGAGCCCCCGCAAGCGTGTCCTCACCCGCCCTCGCGCCCCGAGACCGTGCGTCGCTCGTGCGTCGCGCCGGACTCCTCGGGGGCGGCGCACTCTTCGTGGCGATGCTCGCCGTGGAGCCGCCCGGCACGCTCGACGCCGAGGCATGGCGCACCGCCGCCGTCGCGATGCTCATGGCCGTCTGGTGGATGACCGAGGCCGTCGCGATTCCGGTGACGGCGCTGCTCCCGCTCGTGCTGTTCCCTGCGCTCGGCGTGCTGTCGGCGAGCGACGCCGCCGCGCCCTATGCGCACGAACTCATCTTTCTGTTCATGGGGGGATTCCTGCTCGCCGCGGCGATGGAGCGGTGGGCGCTGCATCGGCGGATCGCGCTGGCGATCCTGAATGCCGTGGGTACCTCGCCCGAGCGTCTGGTGCTCGGCTTCATGCTCTCGACCGCGTTTCTGAGCATGTGGGTCTCGAACACGGCGACGGCGGCGATGATGTTTCCGATCGGCGTGGCCGTGGCCGGCCTCTTCGGGCCGGGCGGGCGCGAGCCGGGCGCTTCGGCCGGTGCGGGTAACGCTCTCGGCGTCTGCTTGATGCTGGGGATCGCCTATGGTGCCTCGATCGGAGGTGTAGCCACCCTGATCGGTACGCCGCCGAACGCGGTCCTGGCGGCCGCCGCCGACGAGCTCCTCGGCGTGCGGATCGGCTTCCTGCAATGGATGCTCGTGGGGGTGCCCGTGGCAGCCGTGATGCTGCCCCTGACCTGGCTGCTTCTGGTGCGCGTCTTGCACCCGCCCGGTGAACTCCGGGGCGACGCCGCCGAGGTGCTCGCCGCCGAGCGCCGACACCAGGGACCACGGAGTGCGGCCGAGACCCGCGTGGGTCTGATCTTCGTCCTGACCGCACTCGCGTGGATCATGCGCGAGCCGAAGGTCTTCGGCGATCTGGTGGTGCCCGGCCTGCAGACCTTCATGCCCGAGCTGCGCGACTCGACGATCGCGATGGCCGGCGCGCTCGCGCTCTTTCTCACACCCGCAGGTCGGGGCGAGCGTGAAGAGGGGCGAGGCACGCTCCTCGACTGGACGACCGCCCGCGGCATCGCCTGGGGGGTGCTGCTGCTCTTCGGCGGCGGGCTCTCGCTCGCGCGCGCGATGGACCGGAGCGGCCTCGCGGCCGCGATCGGCGGCTCGGTCGAGGGGCTCGCCGGGGTGGCGCCCGTGCTCGTGCTGGCGAGCGTGGCGCTGATCTTCGTGTTCCTCACCGAGATCACCTCGAACACCGCGACGGCCACCATGGCGATGCCGGTCATGGCGGGAGTGGCACTGGGTCTCGGGATGGAGCCGATCGAGTTGATGGCGACGGCGGCGTTGGTATCGTCGATGGCGTTCATGCTGCCGGTCGCGACCCCGCCCAACGCGATCGTCTTCGGATCCGACTACCTTACGGTGCCGATCATGGCCCGGGCCGGATTCTGGTTGAACCTTCTGTCCGTCGCCGTGGTCACGGCGGCCGCGACCTGGCTGATACCGTTCCTGGTGGGGAGCCTTTCTTGACCGATCCGCGTGTTTGGAGCCGCTACCGCCGCTACCTCGCGGCGCCACCCGTCATGGTGACCGAGTGGCACGACCCGCCGACGGGCGCACGCGGGTGGCTGGTCGTGAACTCCTTCCGGGGTGGCGCGGCCGGCGGCGGCACGCGCATGCGCGCCGGCGTCACCCGCGAAGAGGTCACGTACCTGGCGAAGGCCATGGAGCTCAAGTTCGCCTTCTGTGGTCCGCCGATCGGGGGTGGCAAGTCGGGCATCGACTTCGACGCCGCGGACCCACGCCGGCCCGAGGTGCTGCGGCGTTGGTTCCGGACGGTGCGCCCGATGCTCGCGGAGTGTTACGGCACCGGGGGCGACGTGAACGTCGACGAGCAGCGCGACGTGGTGCCGATCTGCCGGGAGCTCGGGCTGGCGCACCCGCAGCAGGGCGTCGTGGTCGGTCACCTCCGGGTACGCGGCGAGGCGATGCGCGCCGCCTTCGAGAACCTGGGTGCCGGGCTCGCGCTGCCCCTCGGCGACGACGCCCTCGGCTCGGCCATGCAGCGACTCACGGTCTCGGACATGATCACGGGATTCGGCGTGGCCCGAGCGGCCGCCGGGGTCGTCGATGCGGGCCCGCGAGGGCTCGAGGGGGTTCGCGTCGTGCTCGAGGGGTTCGGCAACGTGGGGGCGGCTGCGGCGCTCTACCTCGCCCGCGCGGGCGCACGCATCGTGGCGATCGTCGATGCCGAGGGGGCCGTGATCGATGCCGAGGGGCTCGACGAGCACGCGGTCGCCGATCTGCTTTCGCGACGCGCCGGCCGTACGCTACCGGACCATCCGGCGCGGGTGCCCTTCGCCGAGCGGGAGCGAGTCTGGGAGATGGACGCCGATCTCATGGTTCCGGCCGCGATCTCCGGTTCGCTCGATCGCGCGCGACTCGAGCGCCTCGGGGCCTCCGGGGTGCAATGGCTGGTGTGCGGCGCCAACCAGCCCTTCCGCGAGGCCTTTCTCGGCGACACCGCGACCGCCGAATGGGCGGACGGGCGATTCACGATCGTGCCCGACGTGGTGAGCAGCATGGGCATGGCGCGCGCCTTCGCGCATCTGATGGCGGGGGGTGCCGCCTCGAAGCCTCACGACGTGTTCGGGGCGGTGGCCGACACGATGGACGCGACGCTCGTCGAGGTCCTACAGCGTGCCGGGGGTCGCGGCCCTGGCATGCTCGCCGCCGCCGTCGACCTCGCACTCGACCGGACGGGGTTCGAGTGCGAGCAGGACACGGCGTCGGGCTGATGTCACCAGAGGTGGAAGAGCGGAATCAGAGCTTGCCGCGGTCGGCCGGGAAGACTCCAGCCGTCACCGTCGGGGCCGGTCTGCCACTGGCAGGGCGCGAGTGCCGCGACCGGCTCGTACCGGCCGTTCGAGAAGTCCAGCAGGACCACGTCGAAGAAGGACACTCCGGTCACTCGGAGGGTGCCACGCTGGCATGACGCGGCCTCGGCGACCGTCGCGGACGGGCGCAAGCCGTAGATGGACGTCAGGCGCCCCGGCTGGTGGATGCGTTCCGCGCCAGGCGTCACGCCGATGTTCACGATCGGCTGCTGGCACCCGATGAGGAGCGCCGCAGCACCGAGCAAGACGGTTCGTCGCATGATGACCCTCGTGGTCGTGGACTCGAGGTCTCACGTGTTGCGCCTCGCCCGCCACCGGTCAAGGACGACGACTACGTAGTGCGCGCTACCCCACCAGAGCACGCAGGGCGCGCCGCACCTCGACCGGCACCATCGCCCGCCGCCACTCCGGATCGACGGTG
>CBFGQV010000290.1:0-4112 GCA_965651045.1 uncultured bacterium | reverse complement strand
AGATGCCGCACTTCTCGTCGGGCAGACCCTCGTGCACGGCCGTCGCGGACCAGCCTTCTCTACTGGCCTCATTGATCGTCACCGCGACTCCATCAGAAGTCTCACCGTCAAAATCCGCCAGATCAGAAGCGTAGTACAAGCGGTCACGGTGGAACAGCTCCTGTTGATTCGCGAGGTTCTTCAGGTCAGCCTTGAGCGTGGCCCGCCAAGCCTTCTCCTGGGCATTCCGAAACCTGGGGATTGCAATCAGGGCAAGTATGGCAATCACGATCACCGCAGTCATCAATTCTACCAACGTGAATCCGCGCGTCCGCCTCATCCACTTGCGCATCTTGAACTCCTTGATCGTGGCGTCTCAACCTCAGGGTCTTAACCAACAGGGGGCGCGACCCGGGCCTCCCCAGATCGCACCCCCCAGTCCCACAACTGCTGTGAGAATCCGGTTGACGACTGTCGTCAGCTGGTCGGGTCGGTGGTGCAGGCGATCACGCCCGCAACGGTCGCCGGCGTGACAGCCGTCGCGTCGCCGTAGAACACTGCACAGCTCTCACCGGTCAGACCCTCGTGGGTCACCGAAGCGCTCCATCCGTCAGCGTCGCCCGTGATCGAGGCGACCGACACACGCGACGACGGCGAGAAGCCGAGATCGGCATCGGTCGCATCGGCGGCGTACGTGAAGGCGTCCGAGTAATAGAGCTCCTGCTGCGTGGACAGGTTCTTCAGGTCTGCCTTCATCGCGCTGATGTAGGCCTTCTCACGCGCCTCGCTGAACTTCGGAATGGCGATGGCCGCCAGGATGCCGATGATCACGACGACGATGAGGAGCTCGATCAGGGTGAAACCCTTGTTGCTGCTGTTCCTGCGCATGGTGCTACTCCTGATGAAGATGGGGTACTGGGGCTGCCGCTCGGCCCGAGATAGGTGCAAGGGCGGTTCCCCTCTCTGGCATGTACCCCTAAGCGACATCCTCGCAACGACTTACGGCATGCACCCCCACCCCGGCGCGCCACACCAAACACCCGTTCCCGGTGGTATTTTGCAAGATGCCGGAGCTTTGCAAGGAGCCGCGTGCCCCCGCGCTCACCCGTCGATGCCGTACCGATTGAGCTTGCGGTACAGGGTCGAGGGGTCGATGCCGAGCACCTCGGCGGCGCGGGTCTTGTTGCCGCCCTCGGCCTGCAGCACCCACAAGATGTAGGCGCGCTCGATGACCTCCATCGACGGGTTCGGCGGCGCCTCGGCCGACACGAGCCGGGGCTTCGGGGCCTCGCGCACCCGCTCGGGCAGGTGCTCGACCGCGATCGGCTTGCCGGCGGCCACCACGGCGGCGCGCTCGAGCGCGTTCTCGAGCTCGCGCACGTTGCCGGGCCAGTCGTACTCGCCGAGCACCTCGAGCGCCTGGTCGCTGAGCTCGATCACGTCGCGGCCCTCGCGCTCGGCCAGGTTGTCGAGGAAGTAGCGCGCGAGCAGCGGCACGTCGTCCCGCCGCTCGCGGAGCGGGGGCAGGTGCAGGGCGATGACGTTCAGGCGGTAGTAGAGGTCGCTCCGGAACTGCCCCCGCCTGATCTCGTCTTCGAGCTCGCGGTTGGTCGCGGCGATGATGCGCACGTCGACCGACACGGGCTCGGTCGCGCCCACCGGAATCACCTCGCGCTCCTGCAGCGCCCGGAGCAGCTTGACCTGCGTGGCCGGGCTCATCTCGCCGATCTCGTCCAGGAACAGCGTGCCCCCGTGCGCGGCCACCAGAAGGCCCGTCTTGTCCTTCACGGCGCCGGTGAACGATCCCTTCACGTGGCCGAAGAGCTCGCTCTCGAGCAGACTCTCGGGCAGCGCGCCGCAGTTGATCGAGTTGAAGGCCTGCTCGCCCCGGTCCGAAAGCGTGTGCAGGAAGCGCGCGACCACCTCTTTGCCGGTGCCGCTCTCGCCGCTGATCAGCACGGTCGAATCGGTCGGCGCCACGGTCTCGGCCAGCTTCAGCACGTCGACGAAGCTCCGCGCCTTGCCGATCGGCCGGTCGGCGTGCCTGCGGTCGCGCTTCTTGATCTCCTTCTTGAGCGCCTTGTTCTCGACCTTGAGTTCGCGCGTCTCGAGCGCGCGGCGGCAGATCGCCAACAGCTCGTCGTTGGCGAAGGGCTTCTGCAGGTAGTAGTAGGCGCCCTCGTTCACCGCGCGCACGGCCGACTGCAGCGACGCCTGCGCGGTCATGAGAATGACCGGCATCTCGGGGTCGACCTCGCGCGCCTGCTGCAGCACCTCGAGCCCCGTCGTGCCCGGCATGCGTATGTCGGTGAGCACCAGGTCCGGCCGCTCGTCGCGTATGCGTTCGACGGCGTCGCGCCCGGTGAGGGCGGTGCTGACCTCGAATCCCTCGCCTTTGAAGAGAATCTTGAGCGAGTCGAGAATGCTCGTCTCGTCGTCCACCAGCAGGATCTTCGGACCGCCTGGGCTCACGTCACGCGCCTCACACCACGTCTCCGGCGCGTTTGCCGGAGAGATAGAGAACGAACTCGGCCCCGCCACCCGGCGCGGGCTCTACGAGAAGGGCCCCGCGGTGCGCCTCGACGGCGCGCTGCACCACGCTGAGCCCCAGGCCGCTCCCGCCCTTGCGGGTCGTGTAGAACGGCTGGAAGATGCGCTCGGCCTCGCCCGGAGGCACGCCCGGCCCGGCGTCCCGCACGGTGAGCCGCACGGGGCTCGCGATCGCCACCGGCAGATCGGTCTCGTGCCGCAGGTCTTCGAGCACGACCTCGACGTGCCCCCCCGGCTCGGAGAACTGGATCGCGTTCAGGACCAGGTTGAAGACGGCGCGGTGCAGCAGGTCGGCGTCGCCCGGAATGCCCAGGGTGTCGTCGATGCCCTTGCAGAGGAGCTCGACGCCGTCGCGCGCGTCGGGGTGGTGCCTCGCCACGCTCACGGCGCCCCGCACGACTTCGGCGAAGTCGAGCGTCTCGCTCCGCCCCATGCGAAGGCCGCTGAACTCCAGGAACTCGCTCAGCAGCCGCGACAGCCGGTCCGACTCGGCGAGCACCAGGTTTTCGAGGGTGCCGCGGTCGGCGTCGTCCAGGCGCTTGCGGGCGAGCTGCTCGACGGCGCTCCGGATCGACGCCAGCGGGTTCTTGATCTCGTGCGCCAGCGACGCGCTCAACTCGGCGACGGCCTCGAGCCGGTCGTTCCGGCGGTTCAGCACGCCGAGCCGCTCCTCGCGCGTGATGTCCTGGAAGATGGCGGTGGCCGAGGGGGGATCGGCGTCGTCGCGGTCGAGCACCGTCGTGCTCACGCCGAGCGTGAGTTCCTCGTCGCCCCGGAACGCGGTCGCCTTTGCGCGGGAAACCGGCGCGCGGTCTTCGATCGAGCGACGAATCACCGAGCCCATGCCGGGGGCGACGTCTTCCAGCAGCGAAACGACCGGCGCGCCGATCCACTGGTGGGCGTCGAGCCCGAGCAGGTGGGCGCCGGCGGTGTTCAGGTAGGCGAGCCGGCCGGCGCCGTCGACCGTGAGCACGCCCGTCTGCAGGCTGTCCAGAATGTCCGACGTGTCGAGCCGGAGCTGCTCGAGCTCGGACTCGACCGCGCCGAGGCGGAGGCCCGTGCGCCGGAAGCGGTCGCCCAGCACGCCGGTGACGATCGCCACGAGCGCGAAAAGACCGATCTGGAGCGCGAGCTGGCCCGCGATCGCGTCGCCGTGAAACCAGACGATGTCGGCGAAATAGGCGATGCTTGCGAGCGCGCCGATGAGCACGCCGCCCGGCAGCGGCAGCAGGAGCGCGCCCTCGCTGATGACCAGAATGTAGAGGAACGCGAAATCGCTGTTGTCGCCGCCCGTGATGTGCACGACGGCCGTGACCAGCAGCACATCGAGCACGACCTGCCCGTACAGGAAGTTCGTGCTCGGCTCGCGGCCGCGAAGGTGGGTCCACCAGAACGACACGACCGTCACCGACGCTCCCACGAGCAGGAGCATAAGCGCAACCCGGGTCTCGAGCTCGTCGAGCAGCCCTGGCGAGGTTCGGGCAGCGACCACGGCGCCCAGGAAGATGCCGGCGACGAGGGTGATTCGGCCCAGATAGAACCACCGGAGCATCTCGCTCCGGGCGAGCACGAACGAGCCCTGC
>CBFGQV010000289.1:0-4151 GCA_965651045.1 uncultured bacterium | reverse complement strand
TTCGCCGAGCGCGACGTGGTCGGGTGCGACGTGGTCGAGCTCGCGCCGATTCCGGGGCTCAGCGCGCCCGACTTCCTGGTGGCCAAGCTGGTCTACAAGCTCCTGGGATACCGCTTCCAGGGCCGCTTCCCACAGCGCTGATCTCGGCATGGGCGAGCGCCCCCGCACCCTGACGCTGGCCGACGGCGACGAGCTCGGACACGCGGTCCAGGGCGCGCGCGTACGCTTTCCGCACGTGGCGATGGATCGGGCCACGGGGGCCGGGCGCATCGACGGCAACCAGATCGGGCTGCAGTTCGAGGGCTCGTCGACCTTCGACCGCTGGCTCGAGGCGATCGACCAGGCGCGTCGGTTCGTCCACTTCGAGAACTACATTCTGCGCGACGACCGCATCGGGCGGGCGTTTCGCGACGCGCTCGTGGCGAAGGCGCGCCAGGGCGTGCCGGTCCGGCTCGTGTACGACTGGGTCGGCTGCTGGGCCACGCCGCGCCGCTACTGGAAGGTCTTCCGCGAGGCGGGGGTCGAGGTACGCGCCTTCAACCGGCCACGGCTCCGAGACCCGTTCGGCGTGCTGCAGCGCGATCACCGGAAGCTCGTGTGCGTCGACGGCGACCTCGCCTTCATCGGGGGGTTCTGCGTGGGCGTCGAGTGGGCCGGGACCGGCTCGGCGCCGCCATGGCGCGACACCGGCGTCGAGATCCGGGGGCCGGCGGCGGCGGCCGCGGCGCAGGCCTTCGAGCGCGTCTGGTCGGAGATCGGCACACCCGTGCCCGTCGACCTGCACTGCGACCCTCGGTCGGTGCGGCCGGCGGGCGCGACCCCCGTGTGGATCATTCAGGGTGAGCCCAACCGCACGCGCGTCTACCGTACGCTGCAGCTCGTCGCGGCCCACGCGCGTCGCCGGCTCTGGATCACGGATCCGTATTTCGTGGCGCCGCGCCCCGTGTCGGAAGCGCTCGCCGCGGCCGCGCGCGACGGCGTCGACGTGCGCATTCTCGTGCCCGCGCACAACAACTGGCCGTGGGTCGGCAGCATGTCGCGCGCGGGCTACCGGTTCCTGCTCGAAGCGGGCGTACGCCTCTTCGAGTGGCAGGGCCCGATGATCCACGCCAAGACGTCGGTCGCCGACGGCATCTGGTGCCGCGTCGGGTCGAGCAACCTGAACGCGGCGTCGCTGCTCGGGAACTGGGAGATCGACGCGGGCGTTCTCGATGAGGGGCTGGCGGGCCAGCTCGAGGGCCTCTTTCTGGCGGACCTCGCGTCGTCGGTCGAGATCATTCTGCCGTCGGCGAGGGGCGCGGAGCGGGAGCGGCTCCAGGGCGAGGCGCCGGTTCCGCGCTCATCGCTGGACCCCGAGGGCAGCCTGCCGCAGCGGCTCGAGCGAGAGCTGCGGAGCCGCGGCGGTGGCAGCACCGGGTGGCGGTTGTCGGACTTCGTGCGGGCCGGTTCGATCTTCGGCGACGCGCTGGCCGGCCACCGGCCCCTGGGGCGGGAGGACCGCACGGTGCTCGGCACCGTGTCGACCGCGGCGCTCGTGCTCGCGGTGCTGGTGGCGCTGGTGCCGCACTGGGTCGGGTGGGTGGTCGCAGCGGCGCTCGCCTGGCTCGGCGGTACGGGCTCGGTGCGCGCCTACCTTGAGAAGCGCCGCGCGCGAGAGCGCGACGAACGTGACACTATGGAGAAGAGCTCGTGATCGAATCGGTGAGCGTGGCCATCGCCCTCACGGCGGGGCTTCTGAGCTTCCTGTCGCCCTGCGTGCTGCCGCTGGTGCCGAGCTACCTGTCGTTCATCACGGGCATGACGCTCGACGACCTGCAGGACGACCAGATCGACCGGCGCGTGATTCTCGTCCAGGCGGCGCTCTTCGTCACCGGATTCTCGGCGGTCTTCATCCTGCTCGGGGCGTCCGCGTCGTTCCTGGGGCAGTTCTTCCGCCTGTACGAGGTCTGGATCGCGCGCATCGGCGGGCTGTTGATCATCGTTCTCGGGCTTCACCTGATGGGCGTCTTCCGCATCGGGGCGCTGCTGCGCGAGCGGCGCATGCACCTGGCCGACAAGCCCGCGGGCCACCTCGGAACGCTCGCCGTGGGCGCCGCCTTCGGGGCCGGCTGGACCCCCTGCATCGGTCCCGTTCTGGGCGCGATTCTCACGCTGGCGGGCACGTCGGAGACGATCTGGTCCGGCATGGGGCTGCTGCTCGCCTACTCGGTCGGGCTCGCGATCCCCTTCCTGCTCGCGGCGGTGGCGCTCGGGCGCTTCCTCGAGGCCTTCAAGCGCTTCCGGCGCTGGATTCCGGTGCTCGAGAAGGCGTCGGGCGTGCTGCTGGTGTTGCTGGGGATTCTCCTGCTGACGGGAAGCTTCGAACTGCTGACGGCGTACCTCACGCGCTTCACGCCCGACTGGGTGCTCGAGCGGATCTGATTCCGGGCTACAGACGTTCCATGATCGCGTGGAGCGTACGGGCCGGGTGCCGGAGGCCGAGGTTGCTCAGGTAGACGCCGGCGGCGCCCGCGTCGAGGGCCGCGCGTACGCTCTTCGCAGTCCATGCCTCGGGCGAGCCCCCCGCCGCGAAATGCCGGGTGAGGGCCTTGGCGGGCACCGGAAAGAAGTCGGCGAGGCGTGCGAGCGTGGCGGGATTGGCGCTCCGGTAGTGGAAGATGCCCGCGAGACCGCGAAGCCCCGGCCGACGTTCGGCCACCGCGTGCACCAGCGCCTCGAGCCGTGGCGCGCTCTCGTGCGAGACGACCTGCGTGAGGTAGAACGAAGCGTGCAGATCGTCGGCCGCCAGATACCCGGCCTGCTGCTCGACGTCGGCGTGCGGGTTCGCCCACCCCGCGAGCGTGAGCTCGGGCACGCGCGCCTCGATGCGTGCGCGGAGCTGGTAGGCGTGCGGCACGCACCGAGGCGGGCCCACGTGCGGGTCGCCCCCGAGAACCGCGAGCGCCTCGAGCCCGAGCGACGCCGCGCGCTCGGCGTAGAGCAGGCAGTAGTCGAGCGTGTGCTTGCAGGTGAGGAAGGGAAGAAGACGCCGCGCGTCGGCGCCCTCGGCCAGGTTCGCCTCGAGGTGCCCCAGGTTTTCTTCCTCCGCTTCGCCCACGGCGTCGTCGGTCAGGAGCACGAAACGTCCGTCGCGGGTGAGCCGGCGGACCGCGTGGGCGAGGTCGATCCACGCGTCCATGCCGGCTTCGGTGCCGAGGCCCGAGCGCGGCGGTCGCAGCTCGACGGCGATCAGCGGATCCGGCGCGGCGAGCGCTTCGAGAAGCGCGGCCGGCCCGCTCACCCGCCGATCTCCCGCAGCAGGTCGAGCGCGGGCTCGAGCCCGGCGAGCGGCGCGTTCAGGTGAATGCCCCGCACGCCCTCGAGCTCGCGGAGCCGCTCGAGCAACTCGCGCGCGATGCGGAGTCCCTCGTCGCGTGCGGCCTCGGGGCCGCGACGGTCGGCCGCCTCCATGCGCGCGAGTACCGCCTCCGGCACGCGCACGCCCGGCACCTCGTGCGCCAGGAACTCGGCGGCCCGGAGCGACGCAAGCGGCCAGAGCCCGGCCAGGACGGGCACCCGGTGCTCGCCGGTGTCGGCGAGAAAGGCGGCGAGCTCGTCGACGTCGAAGACCGGTTGCGTCACCGCGAAGTCGGCGCCCGCCTCGACCTTCCAGCGGAAGCGCGAACGCTCGCGCTCGCCGTCCACCGCCGACGGGTTCAGCGCGACGCCGATCACGAACGGCGTCGGCCCGCCGACCGCGGCGCCGCCCGGGTCGCGCCCGCGGTTCAGCCCCGCGACCACGTTGGTGAGCCCGATCGAGTCGATGTCGAAGACCTGCCGGGCGTCGCCGTATGGGCCCTGGACCGGCGGGTCGCCGCTCACCAGCAGCAGGTTCCGCACTCCCTGGGCGGCCGCCCCGAGCAGGTCCGAGAGCATGCCCATCATGGTGCGGTCGCGGCAGGTGTAGTGCATGACCGGCTCGACGCCCGCCTCGCGGAGCACGAGTCCAGCGGCCGCCTGCGACGCCATGCGGTGAAGCCCGCGCGGCGCGTCGACCAGCGTGACTGCGGTCGCCCCGGCGGCCGCCGCCCGGCGGGCCGCCTCGACGAGCGGAGCCGCATTCCACCCCCGCGGAGGCACGAGCTCGACGGTGCGCACGCGGGTGCCCTCGG
>CBFGQV010000288.1:0-4166 GCA_965651045.1 uncultured bacterium | reverse complement strand
GCCGGCTCTGCCGGGGCGGGCGCTTCTGCGTTCGGGTGTGGGTCGGCGGGTCGGCGGCTACTTGCGGCGTTTGTCGAACATCCAGCCGCGCCGGATCGTGCGCGGCTCCTCGACCGACACGAAGGCGTCGGGGTCCCAGCGGTCGACCTCGTCCAGAACGTCACGCACCTGGCGTCGCCGCACCACGGTGTTGATGACTTCGACGCTGCCCTCGCGCCCCTGGCCGAGGAACTCGGTCACGCCGAACCCCCGCTCGCGAAGCGCGTCGGCGATCTCGATCCCCGCGCTTCTCGAGACGATGTGGAACGACGCGAGACCCAGCGCGAGCTTCTCTTCGAGCCACAGGCCGACGGCCGTTCCAGCCGCGAATCCCCCTGCGTACCCGAGTATGTGCCAGGGGCTGTCCAGGTACTGGATCGCCGTACCGACCGCGAGAACCCAGATCAGCGATTCGAAGAACCCGAGCACGGGCACCACGGCGCGTGCGCCTCGCATCGCCAGAAGCGTGCGCGTGGTCGCGAGCGAGACGTCGATGATGCGCAGGCCGAAAATGGCCAGGGGCCCGAACGGGCCCGCGAAGAGTGCAGGGAGCATGGGACCGAGGGGTCAGTCGAGGTGGAGTTCGACCACGCGGTTCAGGGCGTCGAGAATCGCGGTGGTCGCGCCGCGTACCATGTCGTCCGCGTCGGTCGAGCGGGCGCCGATGAGCTTCCAGTGCCGCTCGCCGCCCCTCGCTTCGACCGAACAGATGACGATCCAGCTGTCGAAGGCCCGAACGGCCTTGATGCCGATCAACCCGAAGCGGAGGCGTCCGCCCGTCGCCGAGGCCACGGCCTTGAGGGTCGCGTCGGCGCCGGTGCGCAGGTCGCCCTCACGGGTCAACACGCCCTGAGCCTCGCCCACGTGCCGCTGCCCACCCCATTCGAGGGCCACACGCACGCGTGCGTACCCGTCGGGCGAGGGCACGCGCTCCACCTTGAGAAGGCGTAGCCGTGGACCCGACGTCAGGGGCGTGGGGGAGGGGGGTGATTCCATGAGGGAACCCGGTAGATGAATGGCTCGAAACGCGGTAACATGGTGCGGAGTTGTTCCGTGAGGCAAGCCGCCCACCCGCCCATTCCAGCGCCCGGGGTCCCGTGTGATCGTCGGGCGGCGCGACGAACCCGGCTCGAACGGTGCGTGCGCCCTCGCACGGACTCGAGGTACTTTCGTATTCTCTTCGGGTTCGCTACCTTCAACGCTTCCGACGCCCGACGGGGCGTGGAACGCACCGGACACGGAGACGGACACCCATGGCGACCGAACTCGGCGAACAGAAGAAGAAGGCCCTGAACACGGCGATCAGCCAGATCGAGCGATCGTACGGAAAGGGCTCGATCATGCGCATGGGCGCCGACGGAGCGAAAGTGCAGATCGAGGCCATTCCGACCGGTGCGGTGAACCTCGACGCGGCGATCGGCATCGGTGGGGTCCCCCGGGGGCGCATCACCGAGATCTACGGACCGGAATCGTCGGGTAAGACGACGATCTGTCTCCACGTCATCGCCAACGCACAGAAGGACGAGGGCGTCGCGGCCTTCATCGACGCCGAGCACGCGCTCGACGTCAACTACGCGAGAAAGCTGGGCGTCGACGTCGACAACCTGTTGGTGTCGCAGCCGGACACGGGCGAGCAGGCGCTCGAGATCGCCGAGGTGCTGATCCGCAGCAACGCCGTCGACATCGTGGTCATCGACTCGGTCGCCGCGCTCGTGCCCCGCGCCGAGATCGAGGGCGAGATGGGCGACACTCACGTGGGCCTCCAGGCCCGCCTCATGAGCCAGGCGCTCCGCAAGCTCACCGGCGCGGTGAACCGGTCCAAGACCGCGGTGATGTTCACGAACCAGATCCGCGAGAAGGTCGGCGTGATGTTCGGCAACCCCGAGACGACGTCGGGCGGGCGTGCGCTCAAGTTCTACGCGTCGCTCCGCATGGACATCCGGCGCATCGGCGCGATCAAGGACGGCCAGGACGTCGTGGGCAACCGCACGCGCGTCAAGGTGGTGAAGAACAAGACCGCGCCACCCTTCCGGCAGGCCGAGTTCGACATCATCTACAACGAGGGCATCAGCCACCTGGGGCTGCTCATCGACCTGGGGTCGGACCTCGGCGTCGTCGAGAAGTCGGGTGCCTGGTACTCGTACGGCGACCTCCGGCTCGGCCAGGGCAAGGAGAACGCCAAGACCTTCCTGACCGAGAACGCCGATATCGCGTCGGAGATCGACGCGCGGGTCCGGGCCGCGCTCGACCTGCCCGGTGCCATGCGTTCGGACGACGACGAAGGCGGCGACGACGAGGACTGAGGCTGGTCGGGGGTTCGACTCCCCACGGTTCGGCCGGTCCGTTACCTTCCATCGCTCGGGGGCTCCCCTTTTCGCAGGCGCGAAGGGCGTGGGCCTCCGAGTGACGGAAGTTCCCTGTAATCGAACGCTCCGAGCCGACCGGAACCGATGAAGGCCTCCGAGATCCGACAGCGCTTTCTCGACTTCTTCGCGGCGCGTGGCCACGAGGTGCGCCCGAGTTCGCCTCTGGTACCCGCCGACGACCCGACGCTGCTCTTCACGAACGCGGGCATGGTGCCGTTCAAGCGCGTGTTCCTGGGGCAGGAAGAGGTGCCCTACCGCCGCGCGGTGACCGCCCAGAAGTGCGTCCGCGCCGGCGGTAAACACAACGACCTCGAAGAGGTGGGCCGCACCGCGCGCCATCACACCTTCTTCGAGATGCTCGGCAACTTCAGCTTCGGCGACTACTTCAAGCGCGACGCCGTGCGGTACGCCTGGGAGTTCCTGGTCGACGATCTCGGGTTGGACCCGGCTCGCCTCGTCGCGACGGTGCACCACACCGACGACGAAGCGGCCGAGCTCTGGCGGAGCGAGGTCGGGCTGCCCGCCGAGCGAATCTTCCGGCTCGGCGACAAGGACAACTTCTGGCAGATGGCCGATACCGGCCCCTGCGGGCCTTGCTCCGAGCTGCACTACGACCTCAGGGCGCCCGACGCGCGGGTCTGGCCCCTCGACCCCGAGACCTTCGAGCGGCTCGGCGAGGAGGGGCGCTTTCTCGAGCTCTGGAACCTGGTCTTCATGCAGTTCGACCGCGACGGGGGGGGCGAGCTCCATGCGCTTCCCGCGCCCTCGATCGATACCGGGGCCGGCCTCGAGCGGCTCGCCGCAGTGCTCCAGGGCGCGGATTCGAACTTCCACACCGACCTCTTCCGGCCACTTCTCGAGCGCACTGCGGCGGTCATCGGCCGCCCCTACGACGCCGGGTCGGACGAGGGCTTCAGCTACCGGGTTCTGGCCGATCACGCGCGGGCGGTGGCCTTCCTGCTCGCCGACGGCGTCTTCCCCTCGAACGAGGGGCGGGGGTACGTGCTACGCCGGATCCTTCGACGGGCGGTACGCCACGCGTGGCTCCTGGGCCGGCGCGAACCGACGCTCGTCGAGGTGGTCGAGGCGGTCATCGGCACGATGCGCGACGCCTATCCGGAGTTGGCCCAGCGTCGGGAACATCTGCTGCAGACGACGCGCGCCGAAGAGGAGCGCTTCCTCGCGACCATCGAAGGCGGTCTCGACCGCTTCGAGGAGCTCGTGCCCGCGGGCACGACCGGCACCCTCTCGGGCGACGACGCGTTCCGCCTCTACGACACCTTCGGGTTTCCGCTCGACCTCACCGAGCTCATGGCGGAGGAGCGGGGCTGGCAGGTGGACGCCGAGGGCTTCGAGCGCGCGCTCGACGTGCAGCGCGAGCGGAGCCGCGCCGACCGCGCCGCCACGCGCGCCACCGTGCAGGAGGGCGACGGCCTGGACGCGTGGGCGGTGGTGGAGGGCGACCTGGCGCAACGGTGGGTGGGGTACGAGCACCGGACGAGCGAGACCGAGGTGCTGGCGCGATACGCCGAGGACTCGGGTCGCGTGGGTCTGATTCTCGCAGACAACCCCTTCTACCTGGAGAGCGGTGGTCAGGTCTCCGACCGGGGCGTCGTCGAGGGCGAGGGGTGGCTCGTGCGCGTCGACGAGGTCCGCGCGGTCGGTGGGCTCAGCGCCGTGTTCGGCGCTCTCGATGGTCGCCTCGAGGCGCTCGTACCCGGGGCGGCGGCGCGCGCCCGGGTCGACGAAGCGCTCCGCCAC
>CBFGQV010000287.1:0-4166 GCA_965651045.1 uncultured bacterium | reverse complement strand
TTCGCCATGGGCATCGTGCCCGGCTGGCACGCGACGATCTTCGCGCCCTACTTCGTGGCCGGCGCGATCTTCTCGGGCGTGGCGATGGTGATCACGCTCGCCGTGCCGATCCGGAAGGTGTGGGGGCTCGAAGCGTACCTCACGACCAAGCACTTCGACGCGCTCGCCAAGCTCTGTCTGCTCACCTCGCTGATCGTTCTCTACGCGTACCTGACCGAGTTCTTCATGGCCTGGTACAGCGGCGAGCCGCCCGAGCGGCAGATGTTCTGGAACCGCCTGTTCGGGCCCTACTGGTGGGCCACCTGGACCATGCTGGTCTGCAACGGCTTCGTGCCGATCCTGCTCTGGTTCCGGCGCGTGCGCCACTCGATTCCGGCGCTCTTCGTCATCTCGATCTTCATCAACATCGGCATGTGGTTCGAGCGCTTCGTCATCATCGTGACGTCGCTCAGCCACGAGTACGAGCCCTTCGCCTGGGGCATGTACCGTCCGTCGATCGTCGAAATGGGGATTCTGGTCGGGAGCTTCGCCTGGTTCGGATTCTGGTTCCTGCTCTTCACCCGGCTGCTGCCTCCGGTGGCGATCGCCGAGTTGAAGGAAGTCGTGCCGGCCCCGATGCGGCGGAAGTCCAAGGAGGTGGAGGCGTAAGATGAGCGGCACTGCCAACACTTCGGGCATTCTGGCCTCGTACGAGTATCTGGACGATACGGTCGACGCGATCACGGAGCTCAGGAAGGCGGGGTTCAAGGACCTCACCGCGTACGCGCCGTTTCCCGAGCACCACATCGAGCACGCGCTCGGCTACGACCAGAGCCCCGTGCGGGTGTTCACCCTGGTGGGCGCGCTCACCGGCACCGCGACCGGCTTCGCCTTCACCGCGTGGACCTCGATGGACTGGCCGCTCGTGACGGGCGGCAAGCCGATTCTCTCGATTCCGGCCTACGTCGTGATCGCGTTCGAGCTCACGATTCTCTTCGGCGCGCTCGCGACCGTGATCGGACTCTTCATCAACAGCCGGCTTCCGATGGTGAAGCCGCCCGTGATCTATGACCCCGAGTTCAGCGCAGGGCGCTTCGGCGTCCAGGTCGACGCCGACCCGTCGCGGCTCGCCGAGGCCCGGAGCATTCTGGAGAAGTACGAGCCGGCCGAGCTGCGCGAAGCCGAGGAGGGCGCCCATGCGTGATGTCGCAGCGGGGCGCTCGACCGCCCGGTCGCGCGCGCGGGGCGCGGTGGCGCTGCTGGCCATGCTCGCCCTTTCGGCATGCAGCCCCATGGACGACATGATGGTGGCCATCTTCGGCCGAAGCATGCGCGACCAGCCGTCGTTCGACCCCTACGAGAACACGCTCGCGCCGGCTCCCGGCGCGGTGTCGTTCTCGTCGGGCAACTTCCCGGTCGCGCCGGGCCGCATCAACATCGGCCACGCCGAGGCCTTCGACTACGACGTGCCCGACTTCACGCAGGCGCAGACCGCGAACCCGGCGGCGCCGGTGTGGGGCGAGTTCACGAACCCGGTCGAACCTTCCGCCGAGTCGCTCGCGCGGGGTGAAGAGATGTACACGCGCTCGTGTGCGGTCTGCCACGGCGCCGACGGCATCGGCCAGAGCTCGCAGATTCTCGAGAAGTGGCCGGCGCTCGTCGCGTACAACCTGGCCGGCGAGGTCGTCGCTGGGTACCCGGACAGCTACATCTACGGCATGATCCGGGTCGGCCGGGGCATGATGCCCCCGTACGGCCACCAGATCACCCATTTCGACCGCTGGCACATCGTGAACTACGTGCGGCAGCTTCAGGGCGCGACCGGCGCAGCGGCGGGGAACGCCGCAGCCGCCGAAGGCGGGGAGGGCTGAGCCATGGCCGGCATTCACGTACCCGACCGGATCGCGGTGCGCTTCCTCGAGCGGAACCGAACGGCGTCGATCGCCTTCGCGTTGATGGCCGTCGTCGGCGCCGTCGCCTTCTTCGTCCAGCTCTCGCGCGATAACGAGGCCGCCTGGGCGAGCTATGTCAGCAACTGGCTCTTCTTCACGAGCGTGGCCGCGGGCGCGGTGATGTTCGCGGGCGCCACGAGCATCGTGAAAGCGAAGTGGAACTGGTCGCTTCGCCGCATCAGCTTGGCGTTCGTGGCGTTCCTTCCGGTGGCGTTCGTGCTGCTGGTGCCCATGCTGCTCGGACTGCGCGAGAACTACTTTCCGTGGATCGAGGCGATGGCCACGGACCCGATCGTGCAGAAGAAGGCGGCGTACCTGAACATTCCGTTCCTGGTGACGCGCAACATCGTGGGCCCGCTGCTGCTCTTCGGCCTCATGGTCTACTACGCCTACCTGGCGCTTCGGCCCGACATGGGCCTGATCGCCGACGAGGACCTCGACGACGCGCGCCGCTCGTGGCGCGACCGCCTTACGACCGGTTGGGCCGGCCAGGAAGCGGAAGAGGTCCGTAGCACGCAGCGCATGGCGCGCGTGGCGCCCGCCATGGCGCTCGTGTACGCGTCCGTGCTCAGCTTCGTGGTCTACGATTTCGCCATGTCGCTCGAGCCCCACTGGTTCAGCACGCTCTTCGGCGGCTGGTACTTCATGGGCGGCTTCTGGGGCGGCATCGCCGTGACGGCCTTCGCGGCGGTCATGCTGCGCAAGCGCGATCGCGACGTCGAGAAAGCCGTGGGTCTGCAGCAGCGCCACGACCTGGGCAAGCTCGCCTTCGCCTTCACGGTCTTCTGGACGTATCTGTTCTGGTCGCAGTACATCGTGATCTGGTACGGCAAGCTGCCCTGGGAACAGGCTTGGGTGCTGCACCGGAGCGGCCCCGAGTGGGGCACGTTCTCGGCCACGGTCGTCGTGCTCTGCTTCGTCGTGCCCTTCGCGGGTCTGCTGGGGCGGAAGCCCAAGATGCGGCCCGGCATGCTGCAGTTCTTCACGGGCGTGATTCTCTTCGGTCTCTGGAATGAGCGCTACATGCTGGTGGCGCCCTCGATCCTGCCCGAGTACGACTCCACCACGATGCTCTTCCACGTGCTGATCGGCGTGGGCTTCCTGGGCGCGTTCATGGCGTCGGTGCGTTGGTTCCTGACGACGTTCCCGATGATCCAGGTGTGGCAGCCCTTCCAGGATGCCGAGATGCTCGAGGCCGAGGTGCCGATGCCCCGCGCCGAGACGATGGCGGGCTGATGACGGCCGCCCTCGCGCGCACGTCTCGGCGGGTGACCGCGCTGGCGGCGCTGGTGGCGCTGCCGTTTCTCACCGCGTGCGCGACGGGCGGAGGCGGCCAGCCCACCGTGCTCGAGGGCACCACGTGGCGGATCGTGCAGGTCGACGGCGAGCGCGTGCGCGCGCCCGACGACCGCGACCTCGCGCCGCACCTGCGGGTGATCTCGGCCGAGGGCCAGGTGCACGGCGCCACGGGCTGCAACCGTTTCTCGGGCCCCTACATGGCGTCGGGCACGGCGGTCGGATTCGGGCCGCTCGCGCTGACCCGCATGGCCTGCCTGGTGCCGGCGCTCGCCGACCAGGAGCGCCGCATCGTCGAGATCCTGCAGTCGGCCGACGGCTACCGCATCGACGGGCGCTGGCTCTGGCTGATGGTGCGCGGCGAGCACCGGCTGACCGCCGAGGTCTGGTAGGCGGCTGGGCCGGCAGGGCGGCCCGTCTTTGCAGCCTCGACGGGCCGTGCGATGACGGCGGCTGCGAAGACGGCGGTATGCGCCGTGAACGCAGCCGCGGGTGGGCGCAGCTTGTGCGAAGGCTGCGAAGTCGGCGGTAGAGGCCGTGCACGCAGCCTTCGACGATCGCAGTAGGTCCGAAGGCTGCAAAGTCGGTGTGTGCTCGCGGCCCAGGCCGACCGCGTGAGCGTCGGCGGCGCCGGGTAGGCGGCCCGCGCCCGTGACGCCATGGAGGTGCCCCGTTCGGTAGTCCACCATCGCGGGCATGGAACGCGAACGTAGGGGTCGACGGCCCGAGGAGCGGCGCGAGGCGCGCGGGGGCCACGAGTCCGGGTGCCGGGTGACCGCGCGGGTGTGGCCCGACCGGGTGGAGATCACGCTGGGCGTCGGCTGGACGGCCCGCGATCTGGCGATCGTGCGTTCCCTGCCCGGTCGTCGGTGGCTGCCCGGTGCGCGCGTCTGGGTGGTGCCGAACCCGAAGCGGGTGCTGGAACGGCTCGAGGTCGCT
>CBFGQV010000286.1:0-4172 GCA_965651045.1 uncultured bacterium | reverse complement strand
TGCCGGCGATCGCCTGCGCGGCGTTCACCGAAGGCACGGGCAGGTCGGCGACGCGTACCTGCGCGACGTCGAAGGGCAGCTTGGTGCGCTGCGTGGCGCCTGCCACGCCGGTGACGACGATCTCGCTCAGCGAGATGGCCTCGGGGGTCATGCGGAGGTTCACCACCGCCGCCGGACCGGCCACGACGTCGACCGTCTGGGTCTGCGTACCGAAGCCCAGAAGCTGGGCGCGGAGGGTGTATTGACCCACCGGCACGTTGACGAGAAGGAACCGCCCGGTGGCCTGCGTGAGGCCGCCGTACGGCGTCGCTTCGCCCGCGGGCGTCTGCAGGCTCACCTGGACCGCGTCCAGGGGCTGCCCCGTCGAAGCGTCGAGAATGGTGCCCGTGACCGAACCGGTCTGCGCGGCAGCAGGTGCTGCCACGAAGAAGCCGACGGCCAGGAGGGCGAGGAACGGAACGTACTTACCCCATTGTCTCATAGGGTGCCTCCTGAGGGTGGACATCTCACGCGGACTGGTCAGGGTCCGCGCGAAAAAAAGAGGCACGGCAGTGCTTGACGCACCGACGCACCTCAGCGCCTGACCGGACTCCTGTTTCGGAAACCGGACCTGCGCGACGACAAGATGTGGGAGTTTCGAACAAAGGCTGGGGTCAAACTCTTCTCCTCTGGTTCGGGTTGCGGTGTGGGAACGATGACCCGCGTGTCACCTGATCGTTCCCATCGTGTTGGTGAAATACAGGGGCTCGGGCCGTATGTCAAGGAATTTCTTCATCGTGGAGCGGCCGCTCCCCCTCCTCCTCGCCGGGTCCAGACCGCGATCACCCCACACTCGGCCTCGGGTGTGAGGAACTCGGCCGGCACGGTGCTGAGCCCGCGGTAGATCTCGATGCCCTCGACCGAGCTCGGGGTCACGAAGTCGTCCAGGCGCGCGTTGCTCTCACCGACCTCGGGGGGATTCACGAGCATGCCATCGACGAAAATCTGGGTATAGCAGCGCATACTGGCCGAACGCGCCATCTGAATGCTTGCCCGATTCCCACGCCCACTCGTGCCGAAGGCCACCCCCGGCACCGTCCGCAACATGTCGGAAACGAAGGTCGGGTTCCGTGCCTCGATCTGCTCACGCGTGATGTAGATGCCCTGCCCCGTCTGGAGGCGGCGCCGGAAGTTGTCGAGGAACGGGCTCGGATCGACCTCGGACCAGACGATGACCTCGAGCGGGGCCAGCAAGATGGCCTCGGCGTCGAGGCTCACCTCGACCTGCATGTACTTCTTGTCGTCGAAGAAGAGAATCGGCGTGGTGTTGCCGCGGTACCCGAGGCGTTCGACCCGGAGCTGGACGGCGCCGATACGACTCACCACGAACTCGAACCGGCCCACCGAATCGGCCTGAACCTGCTGCACGAAGCGTCCGTCGGGCCGGCGCACGGTAATGTTGGCGAAGCCGAGGGGCCGGCGGTTGCCGGCGTCGAGCACCTGCCCCTCGACTCTCACGCGCTGCTGCCCTGCCACCGGAGCCGCGAAGGCCAGGGCGGCGAAGACCAGCACGCAAAGAACGGCGAATTGTCGCATACGAACCATCCGGGAGGGCTCTGACCCAATCTGCCGAGCGCCCGGCGGCGCATCAAGGATGCCCTTCGCCGCACGCCCGCATCACTCGGATGTACGCCGGCCCGGTCGAGGGCTTTCAGCGTGAGCCGGCGTCAGGGGCCCGGCACCTGCGTCTCGTCGAACCCCGCCCGGCGGGCGGAGGTCCGTCAGACGTTGAAGCGGAAGTGCATGACGTCGCCGTCCTGTACCACGTACTCGCGGCCCTCGGAGCGGAGGAGCCCGCGCTCCCGGGCCTCCTTCCAGGAGCCGACGTCGACGAAGGTGTCGAAGGCGATGGTCTCGGCCCGAATGAAGCCGCGTTGGAAGTCGGAGTGGATCACCCCCGCGGCCTCGGGCGCGGTGGCGCCCCGGCGGGCGGTCCACGCACGCGACTCGTTCTCGCCCGTCGTGAAGAAGGTGAGCAGCCCGAGCAGGTCGTAGGCGGCCCGGATCAGGCGGTCCAGGCCACGTTCCGCCAGGCCGAGTTCGGTGAGGAACTCGGCCCGGTGCTCTTCGTCGAGCTCGGCCAACTCGGACTCGATGGCCGAGCAGATCGCGACCACCTCTCCCGCGCCCTCGGCCGCGACGGCCTCGCGGAGACGCGCCGCCCAGGGGTTGTCGCCCGAGGGCAGATCCCCCTCGGAGACATTGACGACGTAGAGTACGGGCTTGGCGGTGAGGAGCTGGAAGCTTCGGAGCACGCGCCGATCTTCCGGGTCGAAGTCGAGGGCGCGAACAGGGGTGCCCTCCGACAGCGCGCCGCGCACGCGCTCGAGCACGGCCAGTTCGCGCTGCGCCTCCTTCTCGCCCGAGCGTGCCTTCTTCTGCACCCGCTCCAGCCGCCGCTCGACCATGTCGAGGTCGGAGAGGGCGAGCTCGGTTTCGACGATGCCACGGTCGCGGACCGGGTCGACGGAGCCCGACACGTGGGTGATGTCCGGGTCGTCGAAACAGCGAAGCACGTGAGCGATGGCGTCGACCTCGCGAATGTTCGCGAGGAACTGATTGCCCAGGCCCTCGCCCTCCGAGGCCCCCTCGACGAGCCCCGCGATGTCCACGAACTGCATGACGGTGGGCACGCGCGTGCGCGAACCGGCCAGCTCGTGTATGCGGTCGAGCCTGGCGTCCGGGACCTCGACGGTGCCGACGTTCGGCTCGACGGTGCAGAACGGGTAGTTCTCCGAAGGCGCCCCCGCCGCGGTGAGGGCGTTGAAGAGCGACGACTTTCCGACGTTGGGCAGCCCAACGATTCCGACCTTGAGCATCTTCGATCACGGCGTACGGACCAAAAAAAGGCGCGCCGGGCCACGGCGCGCTTCGAGCGAAAAACCTAGCCGGGGTCGCGGAGCGGGTCAATCGGGCGGGGCGTGCCTTCCCGGTCCACGCGCTCTATACTTCACCGCGCACGAACGTCTGGCCCGTTCTGGTGGGATTCCCGGTACCGACACGGAGGCGAAGTTGCTCGCGCTCTATCTCTTCTGCTTCGCCCTCGGGGGTGGCTTCCTGCTGCTCTCGGTCCTCGGAGGCGAAGGCGGCGAGGGGGGGCTCGACACCGAGCTCGAGCTCGACGGACTCGAGGGCGGGATCGAGGCCGATGCCGGACACGATGCGGCCGCGTCTCGCGTCTTCAGCCTGCGGACGATCACCTACGGGCTCTTCGGCTTCGGCGCCACCGGCGCGGCGCTTTCGGCCCTCGGCGTAGGTGGGGCGACCACCCTGCTCTTCGCCCTCGCGGGGGGCGGGCTCGCGGGCGCCCTGGTTGGCACCGTCTTCCGTTTCCTGGGTGCGACCGAGAGCGGCGCGCTCCAGCGTGACGCGAGCCTCGTAGGTCTGACAGGCACGGTGTCGCTTCCGATGCAGCGGGACCGGCCCGGGCAGGTGATTCTGGAACGGGGCGGGCGACGCACGACGCTTCGCGCGCTTCCCCATCCGGGCACCGCCGACGACCCCGTGTCAGGCGATCCGGCGTCCTGGCGCGACGTCGTGGTCCTCGACGTGGTCGGGGGCGTGCTGCAGGTGGCGCCGCTGGGCGCCGAAGACCGGGACCTTCTGGAGCCGCCGCCCTCGGGGCTCCCCTCCGGTCCGCCATCCGGTTGAAGCCCCCGAGCGCCCCGTCCGTACTTCGATCAAAGCCCTAGCGGCCTTCCCTACCCCGAGCATCGAGTCCTCACCATGCCGATCGACACCCTCGTAGGAGCGCTCGTTCTCGCCCTGGTCATTCTCGTGGTCGCCATCGTCGCGCTGGCCACGGTCCGTGCGCTGATCGTGATCGTGCCACCCAACCGGGCAGCGGTGATCACGGGGCGCACCCGCATGCTCGGCGACGGCCAGTCCGTCGGATATCGATCCGTGATCGGAGGGCGCACGCTGCGCATTCCGATCATCGAGACGGTCCAGCACATGAACCTCGAGACCTTCCCGATCGAGCTCTCCGTGCACAACGCGTTCTCGAAGGGCAACATTCCGCTGAACGTCGAGGCGATCGCCAACGTCAAGCTCGCTTCCGAGCCCGAAACGGTGTTCAACAACGCCGTCGAGCGGCTGCTCGGAAAGACCGAAGACGAGATCCGGGGGCTCGC
>CBFGQV010000285.1:0-4213 GCA_965651045.1 uncultured bacterium | reverse complement strand
AAGTACGAGACCGTCACCCCGCCGGCGTTGCAGTAGATGTCCGGAATCACGAGGGCGCCACGGCCCGCCAGCACTTCCGAGGCCTGGTACGAGAGGGGCCCGTTGGCGCCCTCTGCGATGATCGGCGCGCGCACCCGCTCGACGTTCTCTTCGTGAATCTGATGCTCGAGCGCGGCAGGCACGAGAATGTCGCACGAGAGCTCGAGCGCGTCGGCCGAGTTCGTGAGCACCTCGCCGCGACCGAAGTCGCGCACCGTACCTCCGGTCCGCCGGTGCTCGGCCAGCGCCCCGACATCGATGCCCTCGGGGTCGACCAGCGCCCCTTCGATCTCGGCTACGGCGACGACGAGGGCGCCCGCCTCGCGCAGGAAGTGTGCGGCGTGGTACCCCACGTTGCCGAGCCCCTGAACCACGACGCGTTTCCCCTCGAGCCCCACCGTGAGCCCGAGCCGCTTCATGTCGTCGGCGTCTGAACAGGCTTCGCGGAGCGCGAAGTATACGCCTCGCCCGGTGGCCGCCGTGCGCCCCCGAATGCCCCCCTGCGCGAGCGGCTTGCCGGTCACGCAACCGGGCGCCTCGGCCTGCGTCGGGTTCAAGGCCGTGTAGGTGTCGACGATCCAGGCCATCTCGCGCGCCCCCGTGCCGAAGTCGGGCGCGGGTACGTCGATGCCGGGCCCGATCGCGTGCCGCACGGCGAGTTCGAAGGTGTAGCGCCGCGTGATGCGCTCGAGCTCCGCCTCGGAGTACCGCGACCGGTCGATCTTGATGCCGCCCTTTGCGCCGCCGAAGGGCACGTCGACGACCGCACACTTGTAGGTCATCAGCGCAGCCAGCGCGGTGACCTCGTCTTCGTTGACCTGGGTCGCGAAGCGAATGCCCCCTTTGCTAGGCAGCTTGTGCGCCGAGTGAACGGCCCGCCAGCCGTGAACCACCTCGATCGTGCCGTCGTCGCGCTTGAGCGGAAACGCCACGTGATAGACGCTGTTGCAGGTCTTGATCTGCTCGATCAGTCCACGAGGCAGGTCGGTCAGCGCCGCCGCCCGGTCGAGCGAGAGGTTCACCTGCTGGAAGAACGGAATCGGGCTGGCCATGGGGTGTCGCGGAGGTGGGCGGAAACGGGCGGATCGGAGAAGGCACGGTACGTCGTGCCGCGCACCGGGACAACCGCCGTTGCCGCATGGGTTCGGCGTATCTATCCTCCGCCGTCCAATGCTCGGCCATCTTCGTTCTTTACCGATCCACCGAGGGCCCCGTGACCTTCACCGCCGCCGACCTGGTCGGCCTGCTCGACCTCGAACCGATCGAGCACAACATCTACCGCGGGCAGAACCGCGACATCGGCACCGGTCGCATCTACGGCGGGCAGGTGCTCGCCCAGGCGCTCGTCGCGGCCCAACGCACCGTCGACGATGCGCGTCAGGTGCACTCGATGCACGGGTATTTCATTCTGCCGGGCGACCTCACGAGACCCGTGGTCTATTTCGTGGACCGGCTCCGCGACGGCGGGTCCTTCACGACGCGGCGAGTCACCGCGATCCAGCACGGCCAGGCCATCTTCAACCTCTCGGCTTCGTTCCATCGGCACGAAGAAGGCTTCGCGCATCAGACCGAGATGCCCGAGGTGCCCGAGCCGGAATCCCTCCGCTCCGAACTCGACGTGCTTCGCGAGCGCGCCGACGAGATTCCCGAGAAGCTCCGCGGGGTGCTCACGCAGGACCGTCCGCTCGACGTGCGGCCGGTCGACCAGGAAGACCCGTTCGACACCTCCCGGCGCGCGCCTCGCCGAACGTACTGGGTGCGCGCGGTCGGCGAGGTCGGTGACGACCCGGCCATGCACCGGGCCTTGCTCGCCTACGCATCCGACTACGGACTGATCGTGTCCGCGCTCCGGCCGCACGGCATGAGCTTTCGCGACCCGCGCATCATGGTGGCCAGCCTGGACCACTCGATCTGGATCCACCGCGCGCTCCGCATGGACGAGTGGCTCCTCTACGTAGTCGAGGGCTCCGTATCGGGGGGCGCGAGGGGATTCGCGCGCGGGACCTACTTCACCCGCGAGGGGCGCCTGGTGGCATCGGTCGCGCAGGAAGGGTTGATGCGCCTCAAGAACGACGTTTAACAGGTCGCTGAAGAAAGGGAGTCCCCCGCGTTGTGGGCGCCACGGCTCCGAGTAGTAGGCGGCTCGCCGAAGGCATAGCCGTCGCTACGTCGAGGCGTGCCAACGACCTGGGCGGGGCGCGCGCGGGGCGCGGCCCTTTCTTCAGCGACCTGTCGAGGCGCCGGCCCACTTGATGCCGGGAGCCGCTCCCGGCATCGTGGTACCCCCGGCGCCCGCGCCGTGAATCGCCCATTCAGCGCTCCGGAGAGCCCGTTGTCCAAGAAGAAAGTCGTTCTGGCCTACAGCGGCGGCCTCGACACCGCCTGCATTCTGAAAGTCCTGCAGGAGCGGGGCTACGACGTCATCGCGTACGTGGCGAACGTGGGCCAGCAGGAGGACTTCGACGAGGTCGCCGAGCGCGCGCGCCAGACCGGGGCGAGCGCGGTCTACGTCGAGGACCTGCGACGCGAGTTCGTGACGGATTTCATCTTTCCGGCGATCGCCGGCAATGCCGTCTACGAGAACCGGTACCTGCTCGGCACCTCGCTGGCGCGGCCGGTGATCGCCAAGCGCCAGGTCGAGGTCGCGCTCGAAGAGGGGGCGACGGCGCTCGCGCACGGTGCGACGGGCAAGGGCAACGACCAGGTGCGGTTCGAGTTGGCGTTCGCCGCGCTCGCGCCCCGGCTCGAGGTGATCGCACCCTGGAAGGAGCGCGAGTTCCTGGAGCGCTTCCAGGGGCGAAAAGACCTTCTCGCGTATGCGAAGGAGCACGGTATTCCGGTCGAGGCGACGGTCGACAAGCCGTACTCGAGCGACGAGAACCTCATGCATCGCTCGTACGAGGCGGGGCTGCTCGAGGACCCGGGCGCGACCCCGCCCGAAGACATGTTCAAGCTCACGCGTTCGCTGGCCGACGCCCCCGACGAGCCGTCGCACGTGCGGATCCGCTTCAAGGACGCGGTGCCGGTCGAGGTGGAGAACGAGGGCGACGGAACGACGCACCGCGACCCGCTCGACCTCTTCCTGTACCTCAACGAACTCGGGGGCCTGCACGGCATCGGCCGTGTGGACATGGTCGAGAACCGCTTCGTGGGCATCAAGTCGCGGGGGGTCTACGAGACGCCCGGAGGCACGATCCTGCACCACGCGCTTCGGGACCTCGAGGGCGTGGCGATGGATCGCGAAGTGCTCCGTCTGCGCGACATGCTCTCGCCCCGCTTCAGCGAGATCATCTACAACGGGTTCTGGTTCTCGCCCGAGATGGACTTCATTCAGGCGGCGTTCCGGCGGTCCGAGCACCTGATCGACGGCGACGTGCGGCTCATGCTCTACAAGGGCAACGTCGTGGTGCAGGGTCGCGAGTCGTCGAGCATGCTCTACGACAAGGAGCTGTCGTCGATGGACGTCGCGGGGGGCTACGACCAGGAAGACGCGCGCGGCTTCATTCGCATCAACGCGCTGCGGCTCCGAGCCCACAAGCTGATTTTGCGCCAGGCCGGCGAGTAGAGCGTGTCGGTGGCGAGCGCCGCGGGGCGGCCCCGTGTGTCTTGGCGGGCCCCGCGCGCGGCGTGAGATTTGGTGACCGCATTGCGAGTGTTCGTCTCTCAGGAGGACCCCAGGTGCAGATCCAGATCAATACCGGCCGGAACGTCGACGGTGACGACCGGCTGTCGACCGATGTCGAAGACGTGGTTCGGGGCGCGCTCGGCCGGTTCGGCGAGCGCATCACGCGGGTGGAGGTCCACCTCACCGACGAGAACGCCGACAAGGGCGGGCGCGACAGCCGGTGCCTGATCGAGGCGCGCGTGGCCGGCATGCCGCCGGTCGCGGTCGACGAGAAGGCGACCTCGGTGCGTGAGGCTGCGCGGGGCGCGGCCGGCAAGCTCGAACGGGCGCTCGACAGCCGACTGGGCAAGGCGCGGCAGCGGTAACCTCCGCGGCTCGCCGTTCTTCAGCGGCGGCGCATCACGTAGTAGGCGTAGCCGCCCGCATCGAGCTCGAGCGTTGTCGCACGGCCGGTGTCGGGGCGGAACCTCACGACCTGGTTGCCGGCCCGGAAGCCGCCCCCTCCGGTGTGCAGCATCGGCGCCGGGTCGCCGCGTCCGGTGTGCAGGG
>CBFGQV010000284.1:0-4232 GCA_965651045.1 uncultured bacterium | reverse complement strand
GCCACCTCGTGGCCGCGCGCCCGAAGCGCGTCGACCACGGCCTCGTCGAGGGCACCCTCCTCGGCGACGATCCGGTCGGGAAGCCACTGGTGGTGGATCCTGCCCGCATCGACCACCTCTTCGGGTGACATGCCGTGGTCGACCAGGTTGAGCACCAGCTGGAGCACGGTGTTGATGATGGTGCGGCCCCCGGGGCTGCCGATGACCGCAACCAGCTGTCCATCGCGCGCCAGAATCGTCGGCGTCATGCTGGAGAGCATGCGCTGCTGGGGACGTGCGAGGTTGGGCTCGGTGCCGATGAGGCCGGTCTCCGTCGTGAGACCCGGGCGCCCGTTGAAGTCGCCCATCTCGTTGTTGAGCAGAAAGCCCGCGCCCTCGACCACGATACCCGATCCGTAACCCTGCTCGAGCGTGTAGGTCACCGACACGGCGAGGCCGTCGCGGTCGACCACCGAGTAGTGCGTGGTCTCCGGGCTTTCGGTCGGGCCGCGGACGTCGGACGGAGACGACGGGCTCGCGCGGGCGGGATCGATGCCGGCCCGGAGCTCGGCGGCATGTTCCTTGGAAGTGAGACGGTGCACCGGCACGTCGACCGCGTCGGGGTCGGCGAGGAACTCGGCTCGGTCCCGGAAGGCGCGCCTCATCGCCTCCGCGAGCAGGTGCACGCTCTGCTCGGAATTATGCCCCAGCGCGGCCATGTCGAACCCTTCGAGCAGGTTGAGCATGGTGATCAGCGCGACCCCGCCGCTGCTCGGCGGGGGCATCGAGATCACCTCCCATCCGCGGTACGTACCACGCACCGGCGTTCGTTCACGCGGCCGGTACCGCGCGAGGTCGTCCAGGGTGATCAGTCCCCCGCCCCGCTCCATCTCGGCCACGAGAAGCCGCGCGGTCTCACCGCCATAGAAGCCCTCGGAGCGCGCCTGCATGATGCGTTCGAGCGACGACGCCAGGTCGGGCTGCCGGAGCGTCTCGCCAGCCTCGTAGGGCACGCCGCCGCGCGAGAACGCGGCGACGGTGGCCGGATAGGGAGACCGGGTGATCAACGACGCGAGGCTCCGCGCCAACCGATCGCTCAGCACGAACCCCTCGCGCGCGAGTTCGACCGAGGGGCGCACCAGGCGCGCCCATTCCAGGCCACCGTAGAGTCGGTGCGCCCGATCGAAGCCCGCGACCGTGCCTGGCACCCCCACCGCCAGGTGGCTGTCGTGGTGTCGCTCGTACGAGTACTCGCCGTCGTCGCCGACGAACATTTCCGGGTGTGCGGCCAGCGGCGCCTTCTCGCGAAAGTCGAGGGCCGTGGTCGTGCCGTCCGGGAAACGGATCACCATGAAGCCCCCGCCGCCGATGTTGCCGGCCGAGGGGTGGGTCACCGCCAGCGCGAACCCCGTCGCGATCGCGGCGTCGACGGCGTTACCCCCGGCCGCCAACACCTCCGCCCCCGCGCGCGACGCCTCGGGGTGCTCGGAGACGACCATGCCTCCGTGGGTGCGGAGCGCTTCACCGGGTGCACCGGCGACGACCGGCACCTCCTGGGCCGACGCCGGAGACGCCTGCGGCGCGGCGGCCGCCGCCGTGAGAGCGAGCGCCACCGCCGTGGTCGAGGGCGTGACCCGCACGGACCGCCTCATCCGTTGTCGGACCCGTCGTGGAACTGGCCACGCACGTTCGGCCCGGTCTGGATGACCATGCCGATCTGACGGCGCTTCTGCATGTTCCGCCGGCCCGCCTCGGCCATGTATCGTTCGAACTTCTGGCGTCCTTCCTCGAACGCCTCCGGCGAGAAGTAGATCGGCTCCGGCGAGGGACGGTTGTCGTACAGGTCGATACCCACGAGCCGGTTCTCGTCGTTCAGCCGCAGATGGAGCTCGAGCCCGAGCGGGTGCAGGACCTGCCGGTTCATCTCGAAGAGAATGCCGTTGTCGAGGAGAAACTGGACGGGGTTTTCGATCGTGGGTCGGGTCATGGATGCGGTTCGCTCCAACCTGGGTCGATGAGGCATTCGGATGTGAAAAAACTACCCCGACCCCACCCGCGCGGCCAGCGCCCTCGCGATTGCGGCGGTGGCCCCCGGGCATTACTTCCAAGACCCCTCCGGGCGGCCGGCGCGCGCCGCCCACCACGCCACCCGTGCCGGGAGTATCCATGGAGTCGCTCGACCGCAGAGGGTTTCTCAGGAAGGCCGCCGTGGGTGCGGTGGGTGCGGGAGCGCTCACCGCCTGTGGCGGAAGCGAGACCCCCGGCGTGTCGACGGCCGAGGCGGCCGTGCAGGGACCCGAGGTCCAGTGGCGGTTGGCCACCAGCTTTCCGCCGAGCCTCGACATTCTGCACGGCGCGGCGGAGCGCTTCGCAGAGCGTGTGGCGGCGTTGACGGGCGGCCGCTTCGACATTCGCGTCTACGCGGCCAACGAGATCGTGCCGGCGCTCCAGGTGATGGACGCCGTACAGCAGGGCACGGTCCAGGCGGGGTTCACGGCGGGCTACTACTACATCGGCAAGAGCCCGGCCCTGGCCTTCGACTCGACGGTTCCGTTCGGACTCACCGCGCGCCAGCAGAACGCGTGGCTCCACTTCGGGGGCGGACTCGAGCTTCTCGCCGAGGTCTACTCCGATTTCGGCATCGTGCCGCTGCCCTGCGGCAACACGGGCGTGCAGATGGGCGGGTGGTTCCGCCGCGAGGTGAACAGCCTGAGCGACCTGCAGGGGCTGCGCATGAGGATTCCCGGCATCGGCGGCGAGATCATGAGCCGTCTCGGCGCGTCGGTGCAGGTGCTCGGCGGCCCCGAGATCTACCCGGCGCTCGAACGCGGCGCGATCGACGCGACCGAGTGGGTCGGACCCTACGACGACGAGAAGCTGGGCTTCCATCAGATCGCGCCCAACTACTACATGCCGGGCTGGTGGGAGCCGGGCCTCAGCGCTGCGCTGCAGATCTCCCGTGCGGCCTGGGACCAGCTGCCCGCCGCCTACCAGGAGCTCCTCCGGACCGCCGCGAAGGAGTCCAACGACGACATGCTCTCACGCTACGACGCCGCCAATCCCCAGGCTCTGCAGCGCCTCGTCGACGAGAACGGGGTGCGGCTTCGCGTCTTCCCGGACGAGATCATGGCCGCGGCGTGGCGCGAGAGCAACGCGTACCTGGAGGAACAGGCCGCGGGCGACGCGACCTTCCGGCGGGTCTACGAGTCGTGGCGCACCTTCCGCGAGCAGGCCTTTCCCTACTTCGCGGGGAACGAGCAGCACTATGCCCGCTTCGCCTTCGAGCAGATCCCCTCGTCGCTGAGGGTCGGGTAGCGCAGCGGCGTCAGGGCAGCTCGATTTCCAGCACGCGCCAGCAGTACCAGGCGACCGCCGAGCGCCACGGCCGAAACCCCTCGCCGAAGGGCTCGAGCCCGCGCGCGTCGGGCGCCTCGTCCAGACCGTAGAGGCGCGCCCACCCGTTCCGTACGCCGAGGTCGAGCACGGGCCAGACGTCGGGGCGATGGAGTCGAAACATCAGGAACATCTGGGCCGTCCACGGGCCCACGCCCCTGACGGTGGTGAGGCGGCGCACGATCTCGTCGTCGTCGAGCGCCTCGAGGTCTCGGAGTCCGATGGCCAGTTCGCCGCCCAGCACCCGGTCGGTCAGGTCTCTCAGCGCGCGCAGCTTGGCGCCCGACAGCCCTGCCCCCCGTAGTACCTCGTCCGAGGCCGCCGCGAGGCGGGTGGGCTCGACCTCGCCCCCGAGTGCCTCGATCACGCGCCCGTGAATCGTGCGCGCGGCCGCCCCCGCGAGCTGCTGGTAGACGATCGCGCGTACCAGATAGACGTAGGGCTCGTCGTCCGACGCCGACACCCGCACGGGGCCGACCGCCTCGACGAGCGGTCCGAAGCGGGGGTGATCGGCGAGCCGGCGGCTCGCTTCACTCCAGACCGTGATCTCACGCGCGCCCGGCATGTCAGACGGGCCTCGCCATGAAGATCACCACGGCCAACACCGCGAGCTGGAGCGCGATGAACGGCACCGCTCCGGCGTAGATGCGCTCGGTCGCGATCGACGAGGGCGTCACGCCCCGCAGGTAGAAGAGCGAGAAGCCGAAGGGCGGCGTCAGGAACGACGTCTGCAGGTTGATGGCGAGAATGATGCCCAGCCAGGTCAGGTCGATGCCGAGCACCTGCGCCGGAAGCACGATGAGCGGCACGATGATGAACGCGATCTCGAAGAAGTCGATGAAGAAGCCGAGCAGGAAGAC
>CBFGQV010000283.1:0-4273 GCA_965651045.1 uncultured bacterium | reverse complement strand
GCTCATGAACGGCGTCGAGGTGCACCGCGCCACGGCGCCCTTCACGGTGGCGGGCGCGTCGTACCCCGCCGGCTCGTACGTCGTCAAGGCCGACCAGGCGTTTCGTCCGCACGTCTTCGACATGTTCCTGCCGCAGCAGCACCCGAACGATTTCGCGTACCCGGGGGCGGCGCCCACCGCGCCGTACGACAACGCCGGGTGGACGTTGGCGCTGCAGATGGGGGTCGAGTTCGACGCGCCGCAGGACGGCTTCGACGGCCCCTTCGAGCGGCTCGACGCGTTCGCGGTCGAGGCGGAGCCGGCCGGGATCGCGGGTCAGGGAAGCGCGGGCTTCGTGGTGGACCACCGCGTGAACGACGCCTTCGTGCTCGTCAATCGGGCGCTCGAAGCCGGGCACGAGGTGCGCTGGCTCACCGAGCCGGTTACGGTCGGGGGCGAAACGCTGCCCGCGGGCGCGTTCCACTTCCCGGCGGCGGCGCGCTCGGTGCTCGAGGCGGGCGCGCGCGACACCGGGGTGCCGGTGCACGGGCTGGCGTCGGACTCGGGCGTGGCGTCGATGGCGCTCCACGACGTGCGCATCGGGCTCTGGGACCAGTACGGCGGCTCGATGCCCAGCGGCTGGACGCGCTTCGTGCTCGACCAGTTCGAGTTCGACTACGACGTGGTCTTCGCGCCGGACCTCGATCAGGGCGACCTGCGTGAGCGCTTCGACGTGCTGATCTTCCCGACCGGTGCGATTCCGATGGAGGACCGGGGCGGGGGCTTCCAGGCGCAGCTCGAGGAGCTGGCCGCGAGCATTCCGGAAGAGTACCGCGGGCGGCTGGGCGCGGTGAGCGTCTCCGAGACGGTGCCACACATTCTGGACTTCGTGCGGCAGGGCGGCGTGGTCATCGCCGTGGGCACATCGACCAACCTCGCCTACCACGCGGGGCTTCCGGTCGCGAACCACATGGTCGACGACGACGGCCAACCGCTCGAGCGCACCGAGTACTTCACCCCCGGCTCGGTCCATTCGGTGGGCCTCGAGCACGGCTCGCCGCTCACGCACGGGCTCGGCGAGCGCGTACACATTCTGCACACGCACAGCCCGGTCTTCCGGGTCGGCGCAGACGCGCCGGGCGTGAGGGTCGTGGCGCGCTACGACACCCCGAACCCGCTGGTGAGCGGGTGGGCGTGGGGCCAGGAACGGCTCCAGGGCGGGGCGTCGATGCTCGAGGCCGATCTCGGCGAGGGCAAGCTCTTCCTGTTCGGCCCCGAGATCACCTTCCGCGGGCAGTCGCACGGCACCTTCCCGCTGCTCTTCAACGCGATCTACTACGGCACGGCGGCAACGCGGTAGCCGTCCGAGGCGGGGCGTCGGCGGCTGACGGGTTGGTCAGCCGTCGGCGCCCTCGACTTCGAAGCCCTCGCCACGGGCCGCCGAGGCGAGGCGGTGGTCGTGCGTTCGGAACCGGTGGCCGGCCGGACGCGCGTCCGCCCAGGTCAGGGCGGCGCCGAGTTGCAGCGCGTCGGCCGCCGTCAACGGGTGCCGCGCGAGCAGGCGCCGGGCGTGGTCGCGCACGTCGTCGACCGGCACGATCTCATGCCACGCCCCGGCGAACTCCTTCAGGCGCGCCGTGGCTTCGGCGCGTTCGTCCGCCTGCAAGACACCCTCGCGGGCGAGACGCTCGATGGCCGACATACCCTCGACCAGCGAGCCCCACCACACCACCATGGTGGGGTCTTCTCGAAGGCGCGCCAGAGCGCCCGAAGTCTCGGGCTCCTCGACGATCAGCGGAACGATCGCCGACGTGTCCCAGAAGATCACCACCCGCTCCGCCGTTCGTCGAGCACGGCTCGTCGAACCCTGGAGTCCGGATCCGGCACCTGCGGACGTCCGGCGAGGCTTTCGGGAATGGGTGACGAAGGCGGTCGGACGACGCCTCGCTCGACGAGTGACTTCATCATGTCGGCATCGTCGCCGATCATCACGGGCGACACCATGGCGATCGGGGCGCCGCGATCGGTGACCACGACGGTGTCGCCTGCCCGGACCCGTCGCAGGTACTCCGACAGCCGGGCCTTGAGGTCGGTGATCGATACGGTCGTAGGCATGTGACCAGAATAGTCAGATGCGTCGTCGGGGTCAACGTTGCCGGGCACGGCCCTTGCATGTCATGTCGCGCGATGAGAAGGTCGCGGCCTGCCGCGCGCCACGAACGTGATCCCCTTGGCTGATGGGAATCCCCCCGATGACCCACTCCGATTCGTCCAACCACCGCCCTGCAGGCCTCGCCTGGGCCGCCGTGCTCGCCCTGGGCGCCGTGCTCGCCGCCGCGGTCCTGTCCTGGGGCTTCGTGGCGGGCCGCCAGCCCGCCGGCACGGTTCGGGTGGTCGGCGCCGCGACCGTGCCCTTCACATCGGACGTGGTGAAGTGGCGCGTTCAGCTGGTGCGCACCGTGCCGGGCGGCCAGGAAGCCGAGGGCTACCGTCGCCTGTCCGACGACCGTGCCCGCTTCCTGTCCGCGCTGGAGGACGCCGGCGTGCCGACCGAGGACGTCGCGGTGCAGCCGGTCACCACCAACCCGATGTTCGGGCGTGAGGGGCAGGTCACCGGGACCCAGCTCAGGCAGATGTTCCTGGTGGTGAGCGCGCGCATCGACGAGGTCGAGGAGATCGCGCTCGACCCGGGCGTGCTGCTCCAGTCGGGGCTCGGACTCGAGAACTCGCAGATCGAGTACTTCTACGACGGCATCGCCGAGCTCAAGCGCGACCTGCTGGCGCGCGCCTCGGACGACGCGCGCGCACGGGCCGTGGAGATCGCCGGCGAAGGGCTGGGCGACCTGATCGAGGCGCGGGCCGGCGTCTTCCAGATTCGCGAGCCCTACTCGACCGAGGTCCAGGGCTACGGGGTCTACAACACGGGCACCCGCGCGAAGGAGATCACGGTCACCGTGCACGCGACCTACCGGCTGCGGTAGCGCGCTTCCGGCGCCGCTGCGCCTCGCGACGACGCCGCTACGACGTCGGCGCCAGCCCCACCTGGGCCAGCGTCACGAGCAGCACGCGCTGCACGCCCCGGGGTCCGTCTTCGTTGACGTACCATTCCTCGGGGCTGTGCGTACCGCCGGCGACCCCACCGCCGCCGAGCGTCACCGCGGGAATCCCCATGGAGATCGGCACGTTGGAGTCCGTCGACGAACGTCCGAGGCCCGGCTCGAGGCCGAGGTGCCGCGTCGCCGCGACGGCGCGCTGCACGAGCGGGTCGCTCTCGGCGATCTCGCCCGAGGGGCGGTTGCCGATCATGTCCATGTCGACCGTCAGCGCGTCGCCCCCGCGGCGCTCGGCGTTCTCTTCTTCGAGCGCCCGCGCCACCGACGCGTGCAAGATGGAATCGATCTGCAGGAGCGAGGCGGGGCTCTCGGAACGCATGTCGATCTCCATCCAGGCTTCGAAGGGAATCGAGTTCACCGAGGTGCCCCCACCGATGCGCCCCACGTTGAAGCTCGTGCGGGGGCCGTTCGACGTAAACGCCGTCGCGGCGGCGTCGAAGTGCGCGATCGCGCGCCCCATGGCGTGCATCGGGTTCGCCAGGCCGAAGGCTCCCCACGAGTGGCCGCCCGGGCCCTCGAAGGTCACCCGGTAGCGGTGCGAGCCGAGCGCCTGGTGGGTGACGCGCGAGTCGCTCGTGCCGTCGACCGAGATGAACGCGTCGATGCGCGGGCCCCCGTCGCGGAAGAGGTGCTTCACGCCCCGCAGGTCGCCGAGCCCCTCTTCGCCCACCGTGCCCACGAAGAGAATGTCGCCGGCGGTCCGGATCTCGGTCTCGTTCAGCACGCGAAGAATCGCGAGCAGCGTCGCGAGTCCGCGCGTGTCGTCGGCGATGCCCGGCGCGAAGAGCGTGTCGCCCCGCTGGGTGACGCTCACGTCGGTGCCCTCGGGAAAGACCGTGTCCAGGTGCCCGGTCAGGGCGAGCACGGGGCCCTCGCCGGTGCCTCGCCGGAGCGCGAGCACGTTGCCTTCGGCGTCGACCCACGCCGAGTCCACGCCGAGCGCCCGGAGTCGCTCGAGAAACGCCTCGCCCCGGGCCTCTTCCATGAAGGGCGGCGCCGGAATCTCGGTGAGTTCGACGAGGTCCTGCATCGTGAGCTGGTCGGTGTCGACGAGCATCTGGAGCGCCGCCGCGACGTCCGGGTGGCCGGCGAGCTGCCGGATCTCGGTGTCGTGGTCCTGGGCCTCGAGGGGCGCGGCCGACAAGGCGGTCGCCATCAGAAGGGCAGGGGCGCGGCGAAGA
>CBFGQV010000282.1:0-4283 GCA_965651045.1 uncultured bacterium | reverse complement strand
CGCAGATTCACGAGAATCACGTCCGGGATCATCTTGCGCAGAATGTCCAGCCCCTGCCGCCCGGTGTAGGCCTTGAACACGGCGTATCCGGCCGGATTCAGAATGCTCTCGAGCGACCGAGCGGTCCATTCCTGGTCCTCGATCAGGAGAACCAATGGAGTAAAGGTGGTGTCGTGGGCCATGTAGGAAGGCTACCTGGGGAACGGACCGGGGGGCGGATGAGTCTCACACACCGAGAGCAAGATCCATGCTGATGTCAGCATGTCCCGCGGGCTCTTGCGTTTCCGCGCCCGACGGGGCCGCGGCACGTGACCTTGCCGTGACGTACGTGACGTATGCGCGCAGTAGAGTGTAGCACACATGCCACACATCGCTTCCTTGATTTCGACCGGACATCCCCCCATGAAACTCCTGAGCCGACTTCTGTTTCTCGCGCTTCTCGCCGTACCCGCGCCGCTCGTGGGCCAGCAATCGCCGGTCGAGTGGGACCCGGCGCGACTTCAGGTGACGCGTCCCGAGCTCGAAGACCTGCTCCAGCGGTACGAGGCCGTCGCCCAGTCGTCGGCCTACAGCGGCGGCGTACGCGAAGACGCACGGCGTTCGGCGGCGCGTATTCGGAGCCGTCTCGAGCAGGGGGATTTCCGGGTCGGCGACCGCATCTGGCTGCGGGTCCAGGGCGAAGCCGAGATTCCCGACACGGTGATGGTCGAGCCGGGTCCGGCGATCACGCTGCCCAACATCGGCCGCATTTCGCTCGAGGGCGTGCTGCGCTCGGAGCTCGAGGCGCACATGACGCGTGAGCTCGAGCGGTTCATCCAGACCCCCGACGTGCGCACGCAGAGCATGATCCGCCTGCAGGTGCGCGGCGCGGTCGGCACGCAGGGCTTCCACGTCTTCCCGAGCGACATGCTCCTGAGCGACGCGCTCATGGCCGCGGGCGGCCCGGCGCAGAGCGCCGACTGGGAAGACATTCACCTCGAGCGCGCGGGCGAGCGGATTCTGAACCCGGACGAGGTGACGCGCGCGCTGGCCGACGGTCGCTCGCTCGACCAGCTCGGGCTGCAGGCCGGCGACATCGTCGTGGTGCCCGAAGACACACCCTCGCGCGTGTGGCCGACGGTCTTCCGCTGGACCGCGATCGTCGCGTCGAGCCTTCTGCTCGGCATTCGCCTCTTCTGAGCTCTTCCGAGGGTGGCGGGCCGGGCGGCAGGCCGTGCTGGCCCGCGGGCTATTCCGCGGTCGCGACCTTCCGGATCGTCTCGGCGAGTTCGGCGATCGAGAACGGCTTGTTCAGGAACGCCATGTGTTCTTCGATGCCCTGCTGCAGAATGGGGTCGTGGCGCGCATACCCGGACATGTAGACCAGGCCGCAGGTCGGGTGGATCTGGCGCAGCTGGAGCGCGAGGCTCGAACCGAAGCCGTCCGGCAGGTTGATGTCCAGCACCATCACGTCGAGGCCGTCGATGGCGCCCGCGCGTTCCATGGCCTCGTCGCCGCTCGAGGCTTCGAAGACCTGGAAGCCGTGCAGCTCGAGGCCCGAACGGAACACGTTGAGCACGTTGACGTCGTCGTCGACCAGAAGTACCCGTAGCGGGCGGGAGTCGTCGTGGGTGGAATTCACGGTCTGCCTCGGCCTCCGTCATGGGAACTCGACTTCTGCGTCTTTCCAATCTAATCCGCGTTCCGGACCCGAAACAGGATCACGCCATGTCGCTCGGTGCACGACTCCGCACGCTCTGGACCTTCGGCCGGGGGGTCGCGTTGGGGCTCCCCGATCCCGAGCCTGGTGAAGACCCGATCGCGCTCTTCCGTCGATGGTTCGCGGCCGCCGAGAAGTCGGGACTCTTCCTGCCCGAGGCGATGACGTTGGCGACGGCCGATGCAGAAGGGCGCCCGTCGGCGCGCATGGTGCTGCTCAAGGACGTGGACCGCGACGGCTTCGTCTTCTTCACGAACTACGAGAGCCGCAAGGCGTCGGAGCTGGACGCGAATCCCCACGCCGCCCTCGTCTTCCACTGGGCGGTGCTGGAGCGACAGGTGCGGGTCGAGGGGCCGGTCGAGCGCGTGTCGGCCGAAGCGTCCGAGGCGTACTTCCGCACGCGCGGGCGCGGGAGCCAGCTGGGCGCCTGGGCCTCCAGGCAGAGCCGCCCGCTCGCGGAACGCGCCGAGCTCGAGGCGCGCTACCGCGAGGTCGATGAGCGGTTCCGGGGCCAGGACGTGCCGCTGCCGCCCTTCTGGGGCGGGTACCGCGTGCGCCCGACCCGCATGGAGTTCTGGCAGGGGCGGGCGAGCCGTATGCACGACCGCTGGCGATGGACGCGCGACGCGTTCGACGCGCCTTGGGCGATCGAGCGGCTGTACCCCTGAACGTGCCGCAGGGCCCTCGAATCCGGGGCGCGCGCCCCGTGACCCTCACAGCCGCCGCACCCGCCCCTCGCCGCGGCTCAGGTCGGCGACGGCGCGCTCGAAGTGGGGGAGCCGGGTCTCGGCGACGGCGACGCGGTAGCGTACGGTCGCGCCGTAGACTTCGTCGATCAGCACCGCGTCGACCTCGTCGAGAAGGCGCTGGAGCGCGTCGACTTCCGGGTACCCGACCTCGACTTCGAGGCGCGCCCGGTCGATTCGTTCGGCGAGCGGCAAGTCCTCGAGGGCGCGCTTGACGCCCCCCGCGTAGGCGCGCGCGAGGCCCCCCGTCCCGAGCTTGGTGCCGCCGTAATAGCGGGTACAGACCGCGACGATCTCTCCCACGCCCGAGTGAAGGAGCACCGTGAGCATGGGCCGGCCCGCGGTGCCGTGCGGCTCCCCGTCGTCGCTCATGCCGATCGACGTGGTGCTGCCGGGCGGCCCGGCCACGAAGGCCCAGCAATGGTGGGTGGCGTCGGGAAACTCGTCGCGCATCGAGGCCAGGAACCGGTGCGCGGCGTCGGCATCGGGCGCGTGCGCGAGGGCCGTGACGAACCGGCTTCGCGAAATGGTCTCCTCGACCCGCACCACCCGGGCGGGAATCGGGTAGCCGCCTCCGCCGCTCACCGGTGCCTGCCAACCGGATCCCGAGGAAGGCTCCCCACAGGCGCCAGGGCGTCGGTCCCGACAGACGCGTCCGACCGCCTCGGGTAGGTTGGACGGCACGGGGGCGGACACCGTGTCGTCCGCCCTGGGCTCTTGCTCACGAGGTTCAGCATGACCGTCAACGAAGCGGGTTGGGACCGGATTCTTCGCGTGCTGCTCGGCGTCACCCTCGTCTGGGTCGGCTTCCTGAGCGGCATGGTCGTCTCGCCGTGGAGCTGGATCGTCGGCATCGCCGGGCTCGTCATGATCTTCACGGCGATCCTGGGCTTCTGCCCCGCCTACGCGCTGTTCGGCGTCACGACCTGTCCGACGCGCGAGGGGTGATCCCCACGTAGGAGCCGCGACCGGGGGTCACCGCCCTGTCGTGGTCGCCATGCGGTCGAGGAACTGTCGTTCCGACGCCGTGAGGCCCCGCACGCCCACCGTCCTGGCCTTGTCGAGCAGGACCCTGACTTCGTCGCGGTTGAGTTCGTGGAGCGCGTCGACCGGAATCGCCTCCCAGCGCTTGAGCGCGGCACGGTCCTGCATCAATCCGGGGCTCGGCGTGGCGCTGCCGCCGTTCGATCCCTGGTTGAGCTTCTTCTGGAACTCGCGGCGTGCCGATCCGCTCCGGTATTCGCGCAGCTTGATGTAGGCGAAGCCGAAGGCCAGGCCGCCCAGGTGCGCGAAATGCGCGACCCCGGACTGCGAGCCCGTGATGCCCGACCACAGGCTGGCACCGATCATCAGCGCCGCGAGCAGCCACGCCTCGACGGGCAGGATCGCCCAGATGTAGATGCGCTCGCGCGGCCAGAACATGGCGAACGCGAGGAGCACACCGTACACCGCGCCCGAGGCCCCGACCACCGGGTACTGGGGGGCGAAGAAGAAGCTGAAGGCCGCGCCGCCGAATCCGCTCAGGAAGTAGAGCCACAGGAAGTCCTTCGAGCCCAGCCGTTGCTCGAGCCGCGGGCCGAAGAAGAACAGGGCGATCATGTTGAAGAACAGGTGCCCGAGCCCGGCGTGCAGGAACATGTAGGTGACCCCGGTCCAGGGGCGCTGGAGCAGCAGCGCGGGCACGAGCGCGAACTCGTACTGGAGTCTGGGCAGAACCCCGCCCGCGATGAAGACGACGACGTTCGCGATGAGCAGTCGTCGGACCCACGGCGTCATGCCATACATGTCACTCGCCCCACTCCGATCGGCGTCCCGTGCGGCCGGACGGCCCCGCACCT